>JAXKFZ010000064.1:0-6033 GCA_036550635.1 Collinsella sp.
TCTGGGCGCTGCCATCGCGCTTAAATCCGGCGCATCCACCGGCGGCACCGACTTTATCGCGCTGTGGGTTTCCAACCACACGGGCAAGACCATCTGGGGCGTCATCTTTGGTTTCAACTGCTTTATCCTGGCGATCTTTGGCTTTATGTTTGGCTGGGACAAGGCGGCGTATTCCATCGTGTTCCAGTTTATTTCGACCAAGACTATCGACAGTTTCTATCGTCGCTACGATCGCGTGACGCTGCAGATCACGACGCGTAAGGCAGACGAGGTCATGACTGCCTACGTAAACCATTTTCAGCACGGCATTAGCTGCGCCGAGGTCGTCGGCGGATATAGCCGCGAAAAGATGTACCTGCTGAACACCGTTGTCTCGACCTACGAGAGTCAGGACATTATCAAGCTGGTGTGCGACGTTGATCCCGGCGCCGTGATCAACGTGTTCCACACGCTCAACTTTGTGGGCGGCTGGTGGGGTGGTCATGTCGACGAGCCCATGCCCACGGCCGTTCCCGATCCCGACAAGCCCGCACGCATGGCCAGCAGGCAGGCGCGCCTCAGCGAACAGGACAGCCTGCAGCAGGACGACGGCAAGTAGAGTATTGGCATTTTGCCGGTCCTGCGCAACCCATCCGAACGAGCCCCCCGAAAGCCCCGTTGCTTTCGAGAGGCTCTCGTTTGCCCAGATAAAACCTACCAAAATGAAGCTGTCGCTTTTTGGTAGGGAGGGTGTATCGTTTTATCATTATGAGGTAATATGAAACTAGACGTTATATACGTATTAGTTATTTCGATATTTCGATAAGAGTGATTAGATATGCCTGCGCCCAAAAATGCACCGCTTTACCAGCAGATTTACGACGAAATCAAGGATGCGATCGAGAAAGGTGTTTATGCACCCAAGGAGCGTATTCCGTCCGAGCTTGAGCTAGCCGAGCAGTACGACGTGAGCCGCATTACGGTGCGCCGCGCCGTCGAGGAGCTGTGCTCCGATGGCTACCTGGTTAAGCAGCAGGGCCGTGGCACCTTTGTCTCCACGCCGCACATCAATCGCCAGTTTCACGCCTCGACGCTGCAGACGTTTACCGCGCTGTGTGCCGGCAACGGCATGAAGGCCGGTGCGCACGTGATCGATCGCCAGATCGTTCCGGCGCGCCAAAACGAGATGGAGTTCTTTGGCCTGCAGAAGGATGCGCTGCTGCTGCATATCAAGCGCGTGCGTACGGCCGACGGCGAGCCCATCTTTGAGGAGAACATCTTTGTGCCGTTTGATGCCTACCGCGAGCTGTTGACGGCCGATCTTGAGGACAAGTCTATTTTTGCCGAGGTCGAGCGTGTTGGCGGAATCCCGATTGTCTCGGTTGGCTACCGTACGGTCGAGGCCGTTCGAGCTAACGCCGAGCAGGCGGCCGAGCTGGGCATTGCTCCGCACGATCCGCTGCTCAACCTGCGTGCCGGCTTTACCGGTCCCGATGACGAGCCGGTTTTGATGGGTAAGCAGTACTACGTGGGATCGCGCTACGTTATGGTTATGTAGGGTTGGTTCGGGCTGGTTCCGCCGTTCTGACGAACGACGGACCTGTCGACGCTGCAAACGCCCCTAAGCGGCAATCTGACGTTCAATCGTCGGTCGCGTACCGAAGTACGCTTCCCTCCTCTTTCACGTCACCTTGCTCGCTTAGGGGCGTTTTCGCTGACCCATACCCAGCCAGCGACGTTTCCGCGCTTGTCAAGAGACTAGTCGTTGGGTGTTCTTAAACGGCCAGTCATTCAAGAACGTCCCCAATGACTACCCGCAGAATGAGCGTGGCCGGCAGCCGTGCGGCACCGGTCCGCGTGGCGGCGTATAATCGGCGGCAGATGACTTGAACGTTAGGAAACCATGACCGATAGCATGCAGCAGATGGCGCTCGACACGCTCGGCGCCTATTTTGGCTACACCTCGTTTCGCCCGGGACAGGATCGCATGGTGGATGCGATCCTTGCCGGCCGCGATGCGCTCGGCGTTATGCCCACAGGCGCCGGCAAGTCCATTTGCTACCAGGTGCCTGCGCTTATGCTGCCCGGCATCACCTTTGTGGTGAGCCCGTTGCTGTCGCTTATGGAGGACCAGACCCGCGCGCTGCTCGCGGCGGGTGCGCGCCCCAGTTATCTCAACTCCAGTCTTACCCCGGCTCAGCAAAATACCGTGCTCAAGCGGGCGCGCGAGGGCCGTTATCAGCTTATGTACGTGGCACCCGAGCGTCTGCTCGAGCCGCGCTTTTTAGCCTTTGCGCAGGAAGCCGCGGCCGAAGGCGGCATAGGCGTGCCACTCGTGGCCATTGACGAGGCTCACTGCGTGAGCCAGTGGGGCCAGGATTTCCGTCCCGCTTACCTGCAGATTCGTGAGTTTATCGATTCGCTGCCGCGGCGCCCCATCGTGGCGGCCTTTACCGCCACGGCGACCGAGCGTGTACGCGCCGATATCCAGCAAATGCTCGGCCTGCAAAACCCGGCGACCGTGGTGACGGGTTTTGATCGCAAGAACCTCTACTTTGGTTGCGAGGAGATGGGCGACAAGTCCAAGACTGCGTGGGTGCGCGACTACGTGATCGCGCATTCGAGCGAGAGCGGCATCGTGTATTGCTCGACCCGCAAGACGGTCGATGCGCTGGCGGGCGAGCTTGCCGAGGCGCTGGGACCCAGCGGCATTCGCGTGGGCCGTTACCATGCCGGCATGGGCAACGACGCCCGCCGCCAGAGCCAGCGTGCCTTTATCGACGACGACATTCAGGTGATGGTTGCCACCAACGCCTTTGGCATGGGCATCGACAAGCCCAACGTGCGCTACGTGATTCACAACAACGTGCCCGAGAGCATCGAGGCATACTACCAGGAAGCGGGCCGCGCCGGCCGCGATGGCGATCCGGCCAGCTGTCACTTGCTGTGGAACGGTAACGATTTTCGCATGCGCCGCTTTTTGATCGACCGCGGCGATGCGGCCGACGAGGCGCTTGACGACGAGCAGCGCGCGTGGGCGCTCCAGAACCGTTATCGCCTGCTCAGCCAGATGGAGGGCTACTGCAATACCACCGGCTGCCTGCGCGAATACATGCTGCGCTACTTTGGCGACGAAGCCGCGGCCGAGCATGCGGTTGCGGCTGCTGCGGGCGGCACCGCAGACGACGCCGAGGGCTGCGGCAACTGCAGCAACTGCCTTACGCAGTTCGAGGTCGAGGACGTCACCGATATGGCCCGCGCCGCTGTGCGCTATGTGGCCGCGCGTCCCATGCGCTTTGGCAAGTCGCTGATCGCCGATGTGCTTCACGGCGGCAACACCGAGCGCATTCGCCAGATGCATCTGGACGAGGACCGCGGCTACGGTGAGCTGTCGGGCGAATCGGTCGGGCGCATCAAGGACATCATCGGCCAGCTGTGCGGCCGCGGTTACTTGGCCACCTCGCAGGGGCAGTACCCGGTCGTGGGGCTGGGCCCGCGTGCCATCGAGGTCGAGGACGAGGCGTTCGCCTTTACCGTTAAACGTCGCGCGTCCAAGCGCAAGGCCTCGGCCCGCGCCCGCCGTGCGGTTGATCTGCTGCGCGAGGAGGCCGAGCTGGATCAGCGCCCGCGCGTAGGTGACGATGCCGAGCTGTTCGAGCGCCTGCGCGCCCTCCGCAAGGAGATCTCGACGGAGCTGGAGATGGCGCCGTATATGGTCTTCTCCGACAAGGCCCTGCGCGGCCTGTGTCGCCTGCGCCCGCAGACACGCGACGAGCTGATCCAGGTTAACGGCATTGGCGAGAAAAAAGCCGACGCCTTTGGCGAGCAGTTTATGACGGCGATTGAAGAGTTTGAGTCCGAGCATGCGCGGGATGGGGCATAACGATGGCTTTCGATAGCAAGACCGACCGTACTGACGTGTCCGCCGTGCCGCTGTACCAGCAGGTCATGGACGACCTAAAGGGCGAGATCGCGCGCGGCGTGTACGCTGCCGGCTCGCGCATTCCTTCCGAGATGGAGCTCGCGAAGTCCTACGGCGTGGGGCGCGTCACCGTGCGCCGCGCCATCGAGGAGCTGTCGCGTGCGGGATATCTCAACCGCCAGCAGGGGAGGGGCACGTTTGTGTGTGCGCCCAAGCTCAAGCGCAAGATTCGCCAGAAGGGTGACGTCCAGAGCTTTACTGAGGGTTGTGCTGCCAACGACATGGTGCCGGGTGCGCGTCTGGTGTCGCGCACGGTGGTCGCGGCGACGCACGAAGATGCGGCGTTCTTTGGCGTGGAGCCCGGCTGCGAGCTTATCTTGGTCGAGCGCGTGCGCACGGCCGACGGCATCCCCGTCATGCTTGAGAACAACGCCTTTGTGCTCGCCGACCATCCCTACCTGCAGACGCTGGCCGATGAGGACCTCACCGATAACTCAATCTTTGCGCTCGTCGCCGAGCATTCGGGTCGCGCGCCGCTCAAGTCCGACCCCTGCACCGTGGAGATTGCGCTGGCGGATGCCCAGGCGGCCCCGCTGCTGGAGGTGCCGGTCGGCGAGCCGCTCTTCTATATGGAGGCCTACTTTACCGACGCCGGCGGGCGCCCTCTACTGCTCGGCCGCCAAAAGATCGTGGGCTCGCGCTACGTCTTCGACATCTAACGTCCACAGATAGAACAACATAGAACAAATTTGCCGGGATGACTTCACGGGCGTTGTTACACGTGTTATAAATAGGACAACATAGAACGACAGCAGGTACGAGCAGCCGTCGCCAAAAGCCGCCACACAAGGAGGAACTTCAGCATGAACGCACACGATCTGATTCAGGAAATTATCGAGCGCAAGGGTAAGGTCGAGAACGTCTTTTGGATCGCTTGTGGCGGTTCGATGATCGACCTGATGCCGGCCAACGAGCTGCTCAAGCGCGAGGCCACCACGTTTACCTCGACGGTCTACACGGCACGCGAGTTTTGCCTGATGGCCCCCAAGAGCCTAGGGCCGAAGTCGCTCGTTATTGCCTGCAGCCACAGCGGCAACACGCAGGAGGTCGTCGACGGCTGCGAGATGGCGCTGGCCGCCGGCGCCGAGGTCGTTGCCCTCACCGACTGCGAGGGCTCCAAGATCGACAACGGTAAGTGGACCACCTGGGTCTACCCCTGGGGCGAGGGCGTGTCGCAGGCCGAGGTGCCTCAGGGCATCGGCGCTCTGATCGCCGCCGAGCTGCTCGACCAGCAGGAATGCTACGAGGCGCTCGCCGACATGTACGAGGGCCTCAAGCAGATGGATGCGCTGCTGCCCGCCGCCCGCGAGAAGGTCAACGCCGAGCTGGGCGCCCGCTTTGCCGAGCTCTGCCAGCAGCACAAGTTCTTCTATATCCTGGGCTCCGGCCCCAACTTTAGCCAGACCTACGCCATGGCCATCTGTTCGCTCATGGAGATGCAGTGGCAGCACTGCTGCTACATCCACTCCGGCGAGTACTTCCACGGCCCGTTCGAGGCCGCCGAGCCCGGCGTGTTCTACTTTGTGCAGCTTGGCGCGGGCGAGTGCCGCCCCATGGAGGAGCGCGCTCTTGCGTTCCTCAACACGCACACCGATACGATTATGGTGCTCGACGCGCTCGAGTACGGCGTGGGCGACGTACCCGCCAGTGTGCGTTCGTACTTGGAGCCGATCTTCTTCTACAACATGAGCTGCGAGCTGCGTGCCGCCCGCGGCAAGGTCTTCGACCACAGCCCCGAGGTTCGTCGCTACATGGGCATCGAGCAGTACTAGGTACCGGGAATTATCTTTTTTGGCGGGGTCTGCGCTGCGCGCAGGCCCCGTTTTGCGTTGTGGCGGCCGGATTCGTGTCTGCGCGAAAACGAAGGTGAATACTTTTCCGCGAAGTGAACGACCTATTTTGGACCCCCGAAGCATCCACACTTTTTGACGCCAAAACTGCAGGAAAAACTTGGCGAAACCGCAGGAAGCGGCGTCTGAAAAGTGTCGATGCTTCGGGGGCTCGTTTTTGCTCGTTCACTTCGCGGAAAAGTATTCACCTTCGATTCGCAAGGGCACTGCGTGAGTCAAAAA
>JAXKFZ010000346.1:0-2357 GCA_036550635.1 Collinsella sp.
GACGCCATAGACAATCGCCGCGGCCATATGGGCCGGGCCTCCGCCGCGCAGGGCGGCGAATACGATCAGGAGCACCAGGCCCGCGATACCCAGCAGGCAGCCGACACCATGGGTGACGGAGTTCATGATCTCCTCGCCCACCGTGTAGTGTGGAACGGCCGCGGTCTTGGGTCGCGGCTTGGAACTGTCGCTCGAATCGGACATGCCGGTTACATCCTCCAACGTAAAGAGTTCTCAACACTATATCAAAGCGTCTAGGTACGTGCGAAATTTGCACCATACGCGACCCTTTGTTTACCCATTCTTTGCCTGTTGACGCATCAACGGCGAACGTCCATAATGCGCTTGCATTGAATGTTGACGTATTAACATCTTATAGGAGAATACCGCATGGCTCAAAACGCACGTTCCCATCGAAAGCTCAAGATAGCCGGCGTCGCTGCGCTGGTGGCTGTCGTTGTGCTGCTCGGATTTGCCGGCAACTTTCTGTTTGACTTCGCGCTGAACCCCCAAGCGCCGTACACCATGAAGATGATGCAGGATAGCAAGAACGACAAAGAAGGCGAGCAGCCGGATGCCGAGGAAACCGAGGCGCGGGCATGGTTTAAAGAAAACCGCAAGAGCAGCAGCCTTACCGCAGATGACGGAACCGAGCTCGCCGCTTGGTATTTTGCCGCCTCGGAGAACACCCACGATTACGCCGTCTGCCTGCATGGATATACCAACAAGCCCATCGGCATGGCCCGATACGCCAAGCGCTTCCACGACCGCGGCATGAACGTGCTCGCGCCTGCCGCCCGCGCCCACGAGCGCTCCGGCGGCGACTATATCGGCATGGGCTGGCCCGAGCGGCTCGATGTCGTCGCATGGATTGGGCGGATCGTTCAGGCTGACCCCGAGGCGCGCATCCTGGTCTTTGGCGAGTCGATGGGTGCGGCAACCGCCATGAACGTCGCGGGGGAATCTCTGCCCGCAAACGTGAAATGCATTATCGAGGACTGCGGCTATACGAGTGTTTGGGACGAGTTTTCCCTGCAGCTCAAGGACGTGTTCGGCCTGCCCAGCTTTCCCTTGCTCGATGTAGCAAACTTGGTGTGCAACGTGCGCGCGGGCTACGACTTTCATACGGCGAGCAGTGTGGAGCAACTCAAACACGCGACGGTTCCCATGCTGTTTATCCACGGCGACCAAGACACCTTTGTGCCGTACGACATGCTCGACCAAAACTACGACGCGTGCGCCAGCAAAGTCAAGCAAAAGCTCACCATCCATGGCGCCACCCACGCCAAGAGTGCGCAAGTTGACCCCGAGCTCTACTGGAACACGGTCGATGACTTCCTCGACGAGTATTTTTAGGCAAAAAGCAACGTCTGGGGCTTTATCTGACCACCTATTTTCGGAAGTATGCGGCAAAATCTGGAACTGTCGACCAGACCGCAGTTTTACCAACAATTTATCAGGGGTTTTGTTGCCAAAAAATGTCGTGTGCTCGGCGGTCTCGAAATTTACCGCATACTTCCGGAAAGCCGCCCGCGAGAGCTGTGCTCGCGGGCGGCTTTTGCTAACGTTGCGCTACAAAAGCGCTCGATATGTCCAATGGACAGGTGCTACTTGACCTCGATGAGCTCGTACTTGCTCGTGCCCAGGCCGATCTTCTCGGCATGCGCAATGCAGGTGCGCCAGTCGGTGTCGGGATGCGTGATGCAGAAGGGGTCCTTGGCTTGCTCGCCCTCCAGATGCTCGTGGTTGTGCTCCATCTTGGCCGCGCTATCGGTGAGCTCGGTGTTGGGCAGCGGCTCGGATGCCATGACGGCGTCGGCGCAGGCCTGGTCGATGGCGACCGGGTCGAAGCTCGCGAACATGCCGATATCGTTGACGATGGGCGTGTCGTTTTCGGGATGGCAGTCGCAGTTGGGGCTAATGTCCATGGCGAGCGAAATGTGGAAGCTCGGGCGGCCGTCGACGACGGCCTTGGTGTACTCGGCGATCTTACAGTTGAGCACGTCGGCCGCGGCGTCATAGCCGGGCTTGATGGCGTCCTGGTTGCACACGCCGATGCAGCGGCCGCAACCCACGCAGCGATCGTGGTCGATGGCGGCCACGTGGACCGTGCGGGTGTTACCGTTGGCAAGCTCGCGCTCGCGGGTGTCGTCAAACGAGATAGCGTTGTGCGCACAGACCTTTTCGCAGGCACGGCAGCCAACACAGTGCTCGGTCGCGACGTTCGGCTTGCCGGCGGCATGCTGCTCCATCTTGCCGGCACGGCTGCCGCCTCCCATGCCCAGGTTCTTCATGGCGCCGCCAAAGCCGGCCTGCTCATGGCCCTTAAAGTGGGTGAGGCTGATCACGATATCGGC
>JAXKFZ010000347.1:0-2003 GCA_036550635.1 Collinsella sp.
AAGGCGACGCTGTGGATCTCGTGGTTGGACAGGACGTCAGCGACGATCTGCTTAGGGAGGTTAAGGTCGATCTCGTACATCTGACACATTCCTTTCGATTTTTGCGGCGCCACATTGCCGGGCGCTCGCAGGGTTACCGTGATTTGGACCGAGTCGCCGGCCCGTTGAGGATGTGACAAAGGGACTGCCCCTTGTCACGTATAGGGATGGAAGCCTGCCTGGGGTATGGGATGCCAGGCAGGCCCCCGGGGGAAAGCGGTTAGACGCTTGGTCGCGACTAGGCCAGGATGCCGGCCGCGGAGAGGGCGATGCCGCCCACGATGGCGATCACGAGAAGCCAACCGGTGTTGACGTTCTTCTTGATGAGCCAGTACATAAGGCCAGTGAGGCCGAGGGAGATCATCTGGGGCATCATGCCGTCCAGGATGTCCTGGATCACGACGGTGCCCTCAGCGAACTGCAGCGGGGTGGTGGCGCCGATCAGCGTAGCGATCATGCCGCCCACGGACATAAGACCCACGATGCCGCAGACATACATGAGCTTCTCCATGAGGTCGCCGCCCTGAAGCTTGCTCAGGTACTCGTGGCCGCCCTGATAGCCCATCTTGGCTGCGAACCAAGTGATCAGCACAGAGGGGACGATGGAGATGAGCATGGCCAGGATCGGGCCCATGATGGAGCCCTGCTGAGCCAGCTGAACGCCCAGGCCAAAAGCGATAACGCGGATGGTACCCTGGAAGAAGGAGTCACCGATGCCGGAAAGCGGACCCATGAGGGAGGTCTTGACCGCGTTGATCGAATCGGGATCGAAGTTCTCGGGGTCCTTGGCGTACTCCTCCTCCATGGAGGCGGAGAGGCCCAGGATGAAAGCGCTCGTCTGCGGGGTGCAGTTGTAGAACGCCATGTGACGGTGGTAAGCCTCTTTCTTAGCAGCGAGCTGCTTGGGGTCGGACTCGTCCGGATAGAGGCGATCGAGCGTGGGAACCATGCCGTAGAGGAAGCCCATGTTCATCTGACGCTCGTAGTTCCAAGAGGCCTGGATGGCCCAGGAGCGCCAGAAGAACTGGCTGACCTTCTTGTTCAGGGACACGTCCTTGGTTGCGGTTGCCATAGTGTGTTCCTCCTTAGTCTTCGTCGTCTTCGAGCGGATCGTAGTCGGAATCGACACCGGCAACTGCATGGGAACCGTTGAACTTGAAGCCCATGAAGACGACAGCCAGGCACACACCGATCAGAGCGACCGCGATGACGGACAGGTTGAGGTAAGCGGCGAGCAGGAAACCGATGAACAGGAACGGAGTCATACCCTTCTTGATCATCATGGTGAGCAGCAGGGCCAAGCCGTAGGCGGTCATGATCTTGGTCGAAACGTTAAGACCGGTGGACAGCCACTCGGGAACCATGTTGACGATGGCCTGAACCAGGTCGGTGCCAACAAAGACGGCGAGGAAGATCGGCAGGAAGTACATGACGGCGTACAGACCGGAGCCGGCGCAGATGTGCATACGGTAGGCGGTCTTGAACTTTCCGTTATCGATCGCGCTATCCGCCACATGGGTGAGGGCGGCGATGATGGAACGGAACACGATGCCGAGAAGCTGACCCAGGACGGCGACCGGGATGGCGATCGTCATGGCGGTCTCGGCGGAAGCATCGGTCAGGCACGCAAAGGCAGCGGCCACGATGCCGCCCAGGACCATATCGGGCGGAACGGCGGCGCCGACCTGCACCAGGCCCATGGACACGAGCTCGACGGCGGCACCGACGGCAAGGCCGGTGGGCACATCGCCCAGCAGCAGACCGACGAGCGTAGCGCCAACGAGGGGCTGCTCGAAGTTAAGACGACCGAGCAGGCGGGAGTCCCACATGCAGAACACGCCGACGAGGCCGACGAGCACCGCACTGATGAACGTATTCATACCCTTCTCCTTTCAGTCAGGCAAAAGCCTGGTTGATTACAGCTTGGCGTCGATGTCGACGCTCTGATACGTAGGGGTCTGCTG
>JAXKFZ010000348.1:0-5185 GCA_036550635.1 Collinsella sp.
CGAGTACGCAAAGATCGCACTGACCGATGACGAGCTCACCCAGATGACGTCCTACATGAACGACGCCGTCCAGATGCTCGAGCCCGTCTTGCAATATGACTTGCCCGACGTGGAGCCCACGTTCCATCCCATCGGAAGCCTGTCCAACGTGATGGGCGACGACCTGCGCGAGCCCGAGCGCGACCTGCCGCTCGACGTTGCGCTGGAAAACGCCGGCAGCGCGCGCGACCGCTACTTCCGCGTGCCGTCCATTTTGGGAGAGGGGGAGAGCGAGTAATGGCGCAGAGCTTCGATTCCCTTACCGCCGCCCAGATTGCCGCGGGCGTTGCCGCCGGTGACTTTACCGCTACCGAGGTGGCTCAGGCCTCCCTTGCCGCCATCGAGGCGCGCGAGGGCGGGGTTCAGGCATTCCTGCAGGTGTCGCCCGAGCTCGCGCTCGAGGCCGCCGCGCGCGTGGATGCCGACCGTGCCGCCGGAAAGCCGCTGCCCCCGCTCGCGGGCGTGCCGCTGGCCATCAAGGACAACATGAACCTCGTGGGAACGCGCACTACCTGCGCTTCCCGCATGCTCGGGGATTACCAGAGCGTCTACACCGCCACCTGCGTCCAGCGCATGCTCGACGCCGGCTGCCTGCCCATGGGCAAGGCCAACATGGACGAGTTCGCCTTCGGTAGCTCTACCGAGAGCTCGGCCTTCCACCGCACCAACAACCCTTGGGATACCGAGCGCGTGCCCGGCGGCTCCTCGGGCGGCTCCGCTGCCGCCGTCGCCGCGGGCGAGGTCGCGCTCTCGCTGGGTTCGGACACCGGCGGCTCCATCCGCCAGCCGGCGGCGCTCTGCGGCGTGGTGGGCCTTAAGCCCACGTACGGCGCCGTGAGCCGCTACGGCGTGGTGGCCTTTGGCTCTTCGCTCGACCAGGTGGGCCCCTTCGGCCGCACGGTCGAGGACGTCGCACTGGCCATGAATGCGCTTACCGGCGCGGGCCACGATCCGTACGATTGCACCAGCCAGGACTGTGCCGTCGACTTTACCGAGCACCTCAACGACAGCATCGAGGGCAAGCGCGTGGGCATCATCCCCGCGTTTATGGAGGCCGAGGGCCTGACGCCCGAGGTCAAGGCCGCTGTTCAGCGCGCCGCCCAGGAGCTGCAGAACCAGGGCGCCGAGCTGATCGAGGTCGACCTGCCGCACCTGGACGCCGCTATCGCCGCCTACTACGTCATCGGCCCAGCTGAGGCGTTCTCCAACCTGGCACGTTTCGACGGCATTCGTTACGGCTATCAGGAGGAGGGCTGCGCCAACCTGTCCGACCAGAGCTCGCTTTCGCGCGCCCACGGCTTTGGCGCCGAGGCCAAGCGCCGTCAGATGCTCGGCGCCTATCTGCTGAGCTCGGGCGTGTACGACAAGTACTACTACGCTGCGCAAAAGGCCCGCACGCTCATCACGCAGGACTACGATGCCGCGTATGCCAAGGTGGACACCATCCTCATGCCCGCCTCGCCGCGCACGGCCTTTAAGTTTGGCGAGATCAGCGACCCCACGCAGATGTACCTCTCCGACCTGTACACCATCTCGCTCAACATTTGCGGCAACGGTGGTATCTCGGTGCCGCTGGGCCTGGGCGAGGACACCAAACTGCCCGTTTCTGCCCAGTTGGTGGGTCCGGCCTTTAAGGACCGTCAGCTGCTCATGTTTGCCCGCGCCCTGGAGCGCGGCTTTGCCGATGCCGCCACGGGTGCGCCCGCGCTTTCCGTCGCGCCCGATTTTGCCGGGAAGGGAGGCGAGCTGTAATGAAGGAGCTTTCCGAGGTCCTGCAGGATTGGGAGGCCGTGATCGGCCTGGAGATCCATACCGAGCTCACCGCACTCGATACCAAGATGTTCTGCAACTGCAAGCTCAGCCACGATGACGAGCCCAACGCCAACGTGTGCCCGGTGTGCCTGGGTCTGCCTGGCGCCCTGCCGGTGCCCAACAAGCGCGCCATCGAGAGCATTGTCAAGGCCGGTCTCGCCACCAACTGCGAGATCCAGCGCCACTCGATGTTCTACCGCAAGCACTACTTCTATCCCGATATGGCCAAGAACTTCCAAACCACGCAGGGCCCGGTCGCCTTTGCCATGTACGGTCACCTGGACCTGGACGTGACCGGTCGCGGTGCCGCCGAGCGCCCCGACTGCGCATTTGGCGAGGCCGAGGCCCAGAGCCTGGCGAGCGCCTCGGCCAACGCCGAGGGCCTGTCCACGTCCATGACGTCGACCATGCGCGAGGGCACCCAGCGCGCCGGCCACCTGGCCAGCTATGACGCGTCCAACCTGCAGATGCCCGAACGTCGCGAGGACGGTTCCTACACGGTGCCCATCCGCATCCTGCGCATCCACATGGAGGAGGACGCAGCCAAGATGGTGCACGTGGGCGGTGCCGAGGGCCGCATTACCGCCGCGGCCGAGTCGCTCGTCGACTACAACCGCTGCGGCACGCCTTTGATTGAGCTCGTGACCGAGCCCGACTTGCGTACGCCCGAGGAGGCTCGCCTGTTTATGGAGAAGCTCCGTCGCATCTTTGTGACGCTGGGCATTTCGGACTGCTCCATGGAGAAGGGTTCCATGCGCTGCGACGGCAATGTGTCGCTGCGCCGCCGCGGCGAGACCAAGCTGGGCACCAAGACCGAGCTCAAGAACCTCAACTCGTTTAAGAGTCTGCATGACGGCCTTGCCTACGAGATCTGCCGCCAGGCCGAGGTGCTCGAGGAAGGCGGCATCATCTATCAGGAGACCCGCCACTGGGAGCCCAGCCGCAAGCGCACCGTGGTCATGCGTGTGAAGGAGACGGCCGACGACTATCGCCTGTTCCCCGATCCCGACCTGGCGCCCTTCGATCTGGACGACGAGTTCATCGACCGCTGCCGAGGCGAGATCCCCGAGCTGCCCGATGCCAAGCGCGCCCGTTTTGAGGCCGACTTTGGCATTAAGGCGGCCGATGCCGAGCAGATTGCCGGCGACCCGGAGTTTGCCGAGTTCTTTGAGGCTGCCGCTGCCGGTATGGCTGGCAAGGAGGCCCAGACGGTCGCAAACCTGCTGGTGAACGAGATGATCGCCTACCTTAAGGGTGCGGGTGTGTCGCTGACCGAGTCCGGTATTGCACCGGCTCAGGTGGCAGCGCTTGCCAAGTTGCTCGCGACCGATGCCATCAGCTCCAACCAGGCGCACGAGGTCTTTGAGGCCATGGCCCAGACCGGCGACGACCCCAACAAGATCGTTGACGAGCGCGGTATGCGTCAGGTGAGCGATGCCGGCGCGCTGCAGCCGATCGTGGACGAGGTTCTGGCAAACTGTGCCGATCAGGCGCAGCAATATCGTGACGGCAACCAGAAGGTCATCGGCTTTTTGGTGGGCCAGTGCATGAAGGCGAGCCGCGGCAAGGGCAATCCGAAGCTCTTCAACGAGTTGCTGAGAACGTCGCTCTCGTAAACGGGAACCCGGGAGCCCCGGCAGGGCGGGTACTTCCTCAAAATTTCGAACAGTCCTGCGCAAGACGAAGGCCACATTAAGTGGCCTTCTTTGCGTGCGGAACTCATTTTGAGCAAGCACCCGCCCTGCCGGGGCTCCCGGGTTCTGTGACGACTCGGCCGTTCGGGTCAGGTGGGCTGATAGAAAGATGGTGACGGAGGCGCAAATAGCGCCTCCGTCTTTTGAATGTGATGAAAGTGTGGCGAAACGAGCTTAAAACTTCCGTAAATGTGATAAACATCACGTTTTCCCTGGGGTAAAATGTGGCAAATATCACGTTTGCGGAAGTTTCTTTGCGGGAGGTTCGGTCATGCAGCGAGATATCATTGCCAAGCTTAACGCTTGGAAAGCGTCGGAATATCGTAAGCCGCTTATCCTTAAGGGGGCGCGCCAGGTTGGAAAGACGTGGGCGCTTAAGGAGTTCGGTCGAACCTCGTACCGCAATTTTGTGTATCTGACGCTCGAGGAACCGTCACCTGGGGTACAGAGCGAGTACGCTCAGTTTTTCGAAGGTACGCGCGATCCTCGGCGGATCATCTCAAACCTTTCCCTGGCACTTGGACAGCCTATCGATCCCGGCGAGACGCTGCTTATTATTGATGAGATCCAGGATTGCCCTTCTGCAGTCGGCGCCCTTAAATACTTCTGTGACGAGGCCCCCGAGTATCACGTCGCATGCGCAGGGTCTTTGTTGGGCGTTCGCTTGTCCCGTGAGACCAGCGCTTTTCCGGTGGGAAAGGTCGAGTTCATGGAGATGCACCCTATGAGCTTTTCCGAGTTTCTGAAAGCCGAGGGCGCTGCAAACTACGACGAATACCTTGGCGGCCTGGATCAGATCGAGACAGTGCCCGATTTCTTCCATATCCGTCTCGTCGAGCATCTTCGTCGTTATTTTGCATGTGGCGGCATGCCAGAGGCTCTTGGTCGGTGGGTGGAGACGGGCGATATCGTTCAGGTCGATAAGGTGTTGTCTGATCTCTTGGATTCCTACGAGCGCGATTTTGCCAAGCATGGTGGCCGTGCGCAGTTCGCCAAGCTTTCGCAAATATGGAACTCGATTCCAGCTCAGTTGGCGCGCGAGAACAAAAAGTTCGTTTGGGGTGCGGTGCGCGAGGGGGCTCGTGCTCGAGAATACGAGGATGCTCTGGAATGGCTTGCCGATGCTGGGCTCATCACGGCGGTTCGCCTTAATGCTGCCGGTGGTGTGCCGCTCTCTGCGTACGATGACCTCAAGGCATTTAAAGTCTACTGTCTTGATGTCGGCTTGCTGCGCCGCATGGCAAGGCTGGATGCGTCCGCGTTTGCCATCTCGGATGCGCTATTTTCGGAGTTCAAAGGTTCGTTCGCCGAGAACTATGTGCTTCAGGCATTACTTTCACAGTTAGATGCTGCTCCGCGTTATTGGACAAACGAGAAGCCGAAGCACGAAGTCGATTTTTTGATTCAGGTCGGAAACGAAATCGTTCCCGTCGAGGTCAAATCGGGAGAGGTCGTTCATTCCAAGAGCCTTAAGTACTATGCCGACAAGCATGCGGAGACGACTCCATTGAGGGTCCGCTACTCACTTAAGAACCTAAAGCTCGACGACGGGGTGCTCAACATTCCGTTGTATTTGGCTGATCGATCTGTCCCTCTTATCAAAAAGGCGCTTGATTGTGCGCATCTTGACGTTTAGATCC
>JAXKFZ010000065.1:0-7051 GCA_036550635.1 Collinsella sp.
CAGCAATGGTGGTCAGGAACTGGTCAAACTCGTTATCGTGGCGAAGCTCCAGCAGGTCGCCTTTGCCCACGGGCTCAAACAGCTCAATGCGGGCGATGGCGGCGCGGCGACGGCGGTCGTCGGGCTTGAGACCGCGCACATCGCGGTTGGCCGGGCGGCTGCCCAGCACCGTGCCCACGATCTGGCCGCGGTTGTTGGAACGCTCGTAGCTCATCATTTCGTCGCCCGAGGTGCCGTCCTGATAGGCGTGCGTAAAGTCGCGGTTGAAGCAGCGCTTGAGCTGGCGCTGGCGGGCGGCTTCCTCGTCCTTGGCAACGGTGGCTCCGGATAGCATGTCGTCAATTTCGTGACGATATACATCAACGATGGAGTACACGTAATCGGGCGCCTTCATGCGGCCCTCGAGCTTGAGCGACGCGGCGCCGGCGTCATACAGACGGCGAACAAGCTGTGAAGTGTTGGTGTCACGCGGGCATAGCGCACGCTCGCGGCCGGCGGGGGAGAGTGCGCGACCGTTCTCGTCGATCAGCTTGTAGGGCAGGCGGCAGGGCTGGGCGCACATGCCACGGTTGGCCGATCGTCCCGCCATGGCAAAGCTCGAAAGCAGGCACAGGCCCGAGTAGCAAAAGCAGATGGCACCATGGCTAAAGACCTCAAGGTCCACATCGGGCGCGGCATCGTGAATGGCGGCAATCTCGTCGATGGAAAGCTCGCGCGAGAGGGTCACACGGTCGGCGCCCTGCTCGCGGCACCAAAGGGTTCCGCGGTCGTCGTGGATGTTTGCTTGGGTTGAGATGTGCGTCTCGATGCCGGGCATCGTGCGCTTGACCTCAAAGAACAGGCCCCAGTCCTGGATGATGAAGGCATCGGCGCCCAGCGTGGAGCAGCGATGGATGAGTTGCAGCGCATCGCTCATCTCGGACTGCTTGATGACGATGTTGACCGTGACGTAGACGCGCGACCCGGCTAGATGTGCGGCGCGGCAGGCTTGCTCAAAGGCCTCGTCGGTAAAGTTGGTGGCCTTGCGGCGGGCGTTGAAGCTGCCCATGCCGCAGTAGATGGCGTCTGCCCCGGCGGCGAGTGCGGCGGCAAAGGGCTCGGGCCCTCCGGCGGGCGCCAAAAGCTCGGGTCTGCGGTTGGTGGTTCGACTGGCGGTTGCGGTCATATCCTGCCTTTCAAAATGCTCAGATATTCAAAAGTATAGTGGTGCTGTTGCGGCGGGCGATGCCCGTGCTCCAAGCGGGATAAAGTCTTCAGCAGTCCTTGCAGCAAAAATGACCCGTTTCCCTCCGTCCCCTATGGATTACCTGATCCGATGGGGACGGAGGGAAACGGATCATTTTGAGCTTCACCGTCCGGTCGTGCCGTTCAGCGGCCGACAGGTGCCGTTGGGCGATAAATTATTCTCGCAACGTGATAATAATCTTGCATCGCGCGGAAACCTTGAGTACTATCCCAAATCAAGCGCGGTGTTCAGACCGAACTGTGCCTCCCGGTGCGAACGCCGCGCTCACGCTCTCTATTTGATCGTAAGGAGAAAAACATGAGCAAGACCGTCGTGTCTTCCGATAACGCACCCGCAGCCATCGGCCCGTATTCCCCCGGTATCCAGACTGGCAACATGGTGTTCCTGTCCGGCCAGCTGGGCATCGACCCCGCAACCGGCAAGATGCCCGAGGGCGTCGAGGCCCAGGCCAAGCAGTCCCTTGCCAACGTCGAGGCCCTGCTGACCGCTGCCGGCGCCACCTTTGCCGATGTCGTCAAGACCACGGTCTACCTGGCCGACATCGCCGACTTCGCCGCCGTGAACGAGATCTACGCCTCCAAGTTCGAGGCCCCGTTCCCCGCGCGCAGCGCTTTCCAGGTTGCCGCCCTTCCGGCTGGCGGTCTGGTCGAGATCGAGGTCGTCGCCGCCCTCTAAGGCGTTGGCAACAACTAAACATGACATGCAAAAAGACCCTGCAGCGCGTGCGAGCTGCAGGGTCTTTTGTCAAGTGACGGATCGCTTGTGGAGCCGCGCTCCATTTTGCTCGTTAGCCCTCCTTGCGAACTTTTTGCAGGTAGCGGTAGACGCTGGGCTCCGAGATGCCCAACGCGGTGGCGGCGCAGGCCACGGCGCCCTTGAGCATGAACACCCCGTTGCCGTTGAGGTGGCGAATGACGTCCACGCGGTCGCTCTGACCAAGCGACGCTACATCCAGCCCGCGCGCGCTCAGCAACTCGGCAATGCTGCGGTCGATGAGCTCCTGTGTAGACTCCGAAAGGCTTTCGACCTCGATAGGGGCGGGCTCCGTGCGCGTCGGCGCCGCGTCGAAGCACGCCATGAGCTGCTGCGCCATGGCGTTGATGGAGCGCACGGTCGAGAGGTCGGTGTTGACGCAGAGCATACCAACGATCTCGTCATTCTCGCGGATAAAGTACGTCGCTGACTCCAACGTCTTGCCGCCGGCACCGCGCCCCTCGTAGCCCGTAATAAACGGCAGGTCGCGATACTTGGCGTCGTGCATGATCTTGAGTGCCAGATCGGTGGCGGGACCGCCGACCTTGCGGCCGCTCACGATGCCGTTGCGAATATCGACGATGGCGTGGTCGGGATCCGAGAAATCGTGCAGCACGATTTCGCTGTTTTTGCCGAGTATCTGCTCCAGAAAATCGACCATCGGCAAAAAGCGACGTACGGTCTCGTTCACGGGCAACTCCTTTGGGTGAAATCGGAAATGTTCATAACAATTTTTTCTCATGGTAACACGCTGCCCATCATCTCGTATATCCGCAGGTACATTGCGTAATGCAGACGAACGGTAGGAATTTAGCGGTAAACGGTTGACCAAAAGAAAAGTTAGATGTTATTTTGACCAGACACTTTCCCGACCTGCGGAAATGCGTTATTTCAGCTGAAGAATGGTCTGATAACAAAAAATTATTATTGAGAATGAGAATCATCTTTAATACGATATGCAATGAAGGCACAACCTCAACCCCGCACTGCGTCACAATAGAGCGTTAGATGCGAAAACAACTACTTCGAGGATTGGTGGTCAAATGACCCAGGAGACGGTTACGAACGGCACTGAAGCCCTGTTCACTCGCGAAGGCATGCCTCCCGTTAAGGAAATGATCCCGTGTGCCCTTCAGCACGTACTGGCATCGTTTGCCGGCATCATTACCCCGGCGGTCATCATGGCCGGCGTCTACGGCTTTAATAGCCAGCAGAGCACCGACATCATCCAGGTCGCGCTCATTCTTTCGGCGATCGATACGGCCCTTCAGGCCTTCGCTCCCTTCCGTCGCATCGGCGGCGGCCTGCCCATCGTCATGGGCGTTTCGTTCGCGTTCCTGCCAGCCCTGCAGGCCATGGGTGCCTCGGGCTTTAGCTTTGGTGCGCTGCTGGGCGGCGAGATCGTCGGCGGCGCCGTCGCGGTCCTCTTTGGTCTGGCCTACAGCAAGATCAAGTGGCTGTTCCCGCCCGTCGTGACCGGTACGGTCATCTTCTCCATTGGCGTCTCTCTCTATCCCACGGCCGTCAAGTACATGGCCGGTGGCATGGGCACGCCGCTGTGGGGCACCCCGCAGGCATGGTGCGTCGCTCTTATCACCTTCGCCGTGGTCTTTGCGCTCGCCAACTTTGGCAAGGGCACGCTCAAGCTGGGCTCCGTATTCTTTGGCATGATCGTCGGCATGATTGTCTCCATCCCCTTTGGCATGATCGACTTCTCCAGCGTCGCCACCGCTCAGGTCTTCGCTCTTCCCAAGCTCATGCCCTACGCGCTCGAGTTTGATCCCGAGGTCTGCATTACCCTCGCCGTCGTGTTCCCCATGGTTGCCATCCAGGTTATCGGTGACGTCTCCGCCGCCTGCCTGGGCTCCATCGACCGTATGCCCACCGAGCGCGAGCTCTCCGGCGCTATCGTGTCCCAGGGCCTCACTTCTATGGTCGGCGGCCTGCTGGGCGGTCTTCCCACCAGCGCCCTTGGCCAGAACGTGGGCATCATCTGCTCCAACAAGGTCGTCAACAAGTGGGTCTTTGTGATCATCGCGGCCGTCTTTGCCATCGCCGGTCTGTTCCCGCAGCTCTCTGCCGTCCTTTCCGCTATCCCGCAGCCCGTCATCGGCGGCGCGACCGTCGGCGTCTTTGGCACCATCACCATGAACGGTGTGCGCATGTTCACCCGCGAGGGCCTCACGCAGCGCACCACCACCATCGTCGGCACCTCTGTTGTCTTTGGCCTGGGTATTTGGATGGCCAGCGGCTGCCTCGCCGGCGAGGGCATGCCCACCTGGGTGTCCACCGTCATCGGCTCCAACGCCGTGACCCCCACCGCCATCATGGCCATTGTCCTTAACCTGATCCTTCCGCAGACGCCGGTCGTGGCTCAGCACATCGATGCCGCCAAGGATGCCGCTGTGGATCTGGTTCTGCCCGAGAGCAAGAAGTAACCAATTCGGTGCTATTCGCCGGCGGACGCATCGCCTCGTCCGCCGGCGCCATGCGGCGCCAAGCCGCACTTCAAAGGGCTTGTCCCTTTGGTGAAGCGTTGACGGGAGAGGGCCCGTTTCCGGTGTAGGCCGGCGCTTCGCACTTCCGCCATGTCAGAGGTGTCAAACCCCGCCTCTGATGTTGAAGGGAGCATTTATGCTTCTGGTCGCTAACGGTTCCGTCTTTACCCGCAACGCTCAGACTCCGTTTATTCCCAACGGTGCGGTCGCCATTGACGGAGATACGATCGTCGAAGTGGGCCCCGAGCGCGAGCTCAAGGCCAAGTACCCGGATGCCGAGTACGTCGACGCCCAGGGCAACCTCATCATGCCCGGACTTATCAACTGCCACACCCACATCTACTCGGGTCTGGCCCGCGGCCTTGCCATTAAGGGCTGCAACCCCACCAACTTCCTGGAGAATCTTGAGCAGCAGTGGTGGAAGATTGACGACAACCTGACGCTCGACGGCACCAAAGCCAGTGCCTACGCCACGATTCTGGACTCCATCCGCGATGGCGTCACCACGATCTTCGATCACCATGCGAGCTTCTGCGAGATCCCGGGAAGCCTCTTTACCATTAAGGACGCCGCGCAGGAGCTGGGTATGCGTTCGTGCCTGTGCTACGAGGTCTCCGATCGCCGCGGCCAGGAAAAATGCGACCAGGCCATTACCGAGAACGCCGAGTTTGCCCAGTGGGCCGCCAAGGAGCGTCGCGATAACGACAACCACATGATCGCCGCCATGTTTGGCGGACATGCCACCTTTACGCTTTCGGACGAGACCATGGATAAGATGGCCGAGGCCAACAACGGCCTGACCGGCTTCCACATCCATGTGTGCGAGGGCATGAACGACGTGTGGGATTCCCGCCTCAACCGCGGCGGCATCAGCCCCGTCGAGCGCCTGCTGCAGCACAACCTGCTGGGTCCCGACACCATGCTGGGCCACTGCATCCACGTGACGCCTGCCGAGATGGATATCGTCAAGGAGTCCGGCACCTGGCTGGTCAACAACCCCGAATCCAATATGGGCAACGCCGTGGGCTGCGCCCCCGTGCTCGAGTTCTTCCGCCGCGGCATCCCCGTGTGCATGGGCACCGACGCCTACACCCACGATATGCTCGAGAGCCTCAAGGTCTTCCTAATCATTCAGCGCCATAACGCCGCTATGCCCAACGTGGGCTGGTGCGAGGCCATGACGATGCTGTTCGAGAATAACGCGAAGATGGCCAGCAAGTACTTCGATCGCAAGCTCGGTGTGCTCGAGGCCGGCGCTGCCGCCGACGTTATCGTTATGGACTACAAGCCCTTTACGCCGCTGAGCGAGGAGAACATCGACGGCCACATGCTCTTTGGCATGATGGGCAAAAACTGCCGCACCACCATCATCAACGGCCGTGTCCTGTACAAGGATCGCGAGTTCGTTGGCATTGATGAGGACAAGATCAACGCGTGGACCATGGCCGAGTCCAAGAAGCTCTGGAGCACGCTCAACGATCGCACCTACTAATTCACAAGTAGATTCACGCGCGCCGGATGTTTCGCCGCATCTGACGCGCGTATAGGCGGCCTCCGCGGGGTCGCCGGCGCTGTGCTAGCGCTACACCGTATTTGCGCCCGCCGCGCGGTCTCGCCGGGCGTTACAGAGAGGAGCTCATTATGAGCGACATCATGAGGCCGATCCCGTTTTCGCAACTGATGAACTGGATCATCGAGGAGCACAAGACTCAGGGCGCCGTCTTTGGCGTGCGCAAGATGGTTACGACCAACCAGGAGGGCGCGCTTCCCATTTTTGACGAGCGCATCGAGACTCCGTTTGGCCCGGCCGCCGGCCCCAATACGCAGCTTGCCCAGAACATCGTGGCATCCTACGTGGCTGGTTCCCGCTTCTTTGAGCTCAAGACCGTTCAGGTTATGGACGGCGAGGAGCTCTCCAAGTGTGTGAACAAGCCCTGCATCGTGGCGCAGGACGAGTGCTACAACTGCGAGTGGTCGACCGAGCTCGAGGTTCCGCAGGCTTTTGCCGAGTACGTGAAGGCATGGTTCGCCTGCCACCTCATCGCTCGCGAGTACGGCCTAGGTAGCCCGGACGGCTTTGTCTTCAACATGTCCGTGGGCTATGACCTCGAGGGCATCAAGAGCCCCAAGGTCGACGCCTACATCGAGGGCATGAAGGACGCCAGCGGCTCTGACGTCTGGAACGAGTGCCGTGCCTGGGCGCTCGCCAACCTGGACAAGTTTGAGCATGTCGACGCCGCGTTTGTCGAGTCCATCCCGGCACGCGTTTCCAACTCCATCACCGAGTCCACCCTGCATGGCTGCCCGCCGGCGGAGATCGAGCGCATCGCGACCTATCTGATTACCGAGAAGGGTCTCAACACCTACATCAAGTGCAACCCCACGCTGCTGGGCTATGAGTTTGCCCGCCAGCGCCTCAACGAGCTGGGCTTTGACTACATCGTCTTCGATGACACGCACTTCCGCGAGGACCTGCAGTGGGCCGATGCCGTGCCTATGTTCGAGCGCCTGATTGCCCTGTGCGCCGAGCGCGGCCTGGAGTTTGGCGTCAAAC
>JAXKFZ010000066.1:0-6794 GCA_036550635.1 Collinsella sp.
CGTGTCGCACGACATGCTCACCGCCACCGAGGATGTTGAACCCACGGGCGACTACGTCATGGACGAGGCCAAGCACACCATTGCCGCCACCGAGCGCGGCCTTAAGAAAATCGAGCGCCGCCTGGGTATCGATGACATCTACGCCGACCTTTCGGGTCAGCTGGTCAACCACCTGCAACAGGCGCTGAAGGCCCAGTACATGTTCCACCGCGACAAGCAGTATGTGGTCACCAACGGCGAGGTCAAGATCGTCGACGAGTTCACCGGCCGCATTATGGAAGGTCGCCGCTATTCTGAGGGCCTGCACCAGGCCATCGAGGCCAAAGAGGGCGTGCTCGTACGCGAGGAGAACCAGACCCTGGCCACCATCACCCTGCAGAACTACTTCCGTCTGTATGACAAGCTCTCCGGCATGACCGGCACGGCACTTACCGAGGATGCCGAGTTCCGCGAGATCTACAAGCTGCCCGTCGAGGTCATCCCCTCCAACAAGCCTGTGCAGCGCGTGGACCACGAGGACCTGGTGTACCGCACCATCCAGGCCAAGTACAATGCCGTCGCCGACGATGTCGAGCAGCGTCATGCCAAGGGCCAGCCGGTCCTGGTGGGCACCGTATCCATCGAGAGCTCCGAGAAGCTGTCCGCCGCCCTTACCCAGCGCGGCATCGCACACGAGGTCCTCAACGCCAAACACCATGAACGCGAGGCCCACATCGTTGCCCAGGCCGGACGCTACGGCGCCGTGACCATCGCCACCAACATGGCCGGTCGTGGTACCGACATCTTGCTGGGCGGCAACCCCGACGAGCTGGTGCGCGAGCGCCTGGAGTACGAGGGCCTGACCATGGAGAACGTGACGCCCGAGCAGCTCGAGCAGTTTAACGCCGAGGCCAAGGAGACCTGCAAGGCCGAGCGTGAGCGCGTGCTTGCCGCCGGCGGCCTGACCGTTATCGGCACCGAGCGCCACGAGTCCCGTCGTATCGACAACCAGCTGCGCGGCCGCTCCGGCCGTCAAGGCGATCCGGGCGAGACCCAGTTCTACCTGTCGCTCGAGGACGACCTCATGCGCTTGTTCGGCGGCGACAAGATGGACCGCGTCTCCAAGATGATGGTCACGGCCGACATGGGCGACGACATGCCCATCCAGCACAAGATCATCTCCAAGGCCGTCGAGAGCGCCCAGCACAAGGTCGAGAGCATCAACTTCTCCATGCGTAAGAGCGTCCTTGAGTACGACGACGTCATGAACAAGCAGCGCCAGGTCATCTACGCCGAGCGCAATAAGATTCTGGACGGCAAGGACCTGACCGACCACATCACCGAGGTCATGCACGACACCGTGTACCGCTGCGTGCAGGAGTTCTGCACCAAGGACAGTCACGATGGCGAGCGCGACCTTGAGGGTCTGCGTAAGTGGGTCGTCGAGCTGACCGGGCATATCGATACCCCTCAGTTCCCCGACGAGGACTTTGAAGCCCTTGCTGCCGATGTCCTGGCTTACGTAGAGAAGTGCTACAACATGAAGGCCGAGCGCTTGGGCGAGGACCTGATGCGCGAGCTCAATACCCAGGTCATGCTGCGCGTCATCGATACCCGCTGGATGAACTACCTGCAGGAGATGGACTACCTCAAGACCGGCATCGGCCTGCGCGGCTTTGGCCAGCGCGACCCGCTGGTTGAGTACAAGACCGAGGCCTACGGCGCGTTCCAGATACTCGTCGATACCATGTATGAGGATTACCTGCGCACGGTTCTGCGCATCGAGATCAAGGCTGCCCCGCGTGCCGTGGAGCACAAGGAGGAGCCCGCGCTCGAGGGCGCGCGCTTCTCCGGTCCTGCCGAGGTCGATGGTGACAACGGCGACTCGGTGCTGCGCAAGCAGGCGCAGGTGCAGGCCCGCACGGCTGTCCAAGGCGGACCGGCTGCCGTCAACAACGGTGGCAAGGTGACCACCTATCGCAAGTCCGAGAGCGACGATCCGTACGTCAACGTGGGCCGCAACGACCCGTGCCCCTGCGGTAGCGGCAAGAAGTTTAAGTACTGCCACGGCAGGAATCGTTAATGGCTGAGGCTTTAGAGGTAACGCCCGCCGAGCTGGACGCGTTCGCGGACCGGCTCGGCGAGGTCGAGTCGTATCTCCATTTGGACGAAAAGCGCACGCGCGTGACCGAGCTCGAGGCCAAAAGTGTTGCCCCTGGCTTTTGGGATGACGCCGACGCCGCCCGTGCCACCATGGAGGAGATCGCGCGTACCAAGGAAGATATCGCTGCCGTGGACACCGCGCGCGGCGAGCTTTCCGATGCCCGCGCCGCGCTGGAGCTTGCCGAGGAGATGGGGGATGACCCCGACGCCGTCGCCCTTCGCGAGGAGGCTACAGCCACGGCTGAGCGCCTGGCTCGGGCCATCGATGAGCTTGAGCTTTCGAGCTGGTTTACCGGTGAGTTCGATCACGGCGATGCCATTGTGACCATCAAGCCCGGACAGGGTGGTCTGGAGGCCCAGGACTGGACCTTCATGCTCTTTAAGATGTACATGAAGTACTGCCAGCGTCGCGGCTGGAAGGTCACCATCAACGACTGTCCCGCGGCCGAGGTCATCGGCATCGACCGCGCGACCTTTACCGTCGAGGGCAAGGACGCATTTGGCATGCTGCGCGCCGAGGCCGGCGTCCACCGCTTGGTTCGCATTAGCCCCACCGACGACAAGAAGCGCCGCCAGACCACGTTTGCCGGCGTCGAGGTCATCCCCGTGCTACCCGATGATATCGACATCGAGATCAGCCCCGATGACATCCGCGTGGACGTGTACCACGCGAGCGGCCCGGGCGGTCAGGGTGTCAACACCACCGACTCCGCCGTGCGCGTGACGCATTTCCCCAGCGGCATTGTGGTTACCTGCCAAAACGAGCGCAGCCAGATCCAGAACAAGGCCGCGTGCATGCAGATCCTCAAGGCTCGCCTGTACGAGATTGAGCTCGAGAAGCGCGCCGAGGCGCTCGATGAGATCCGCGGACCCAAGACCACGATTGGTTTTGGCAACCAGATTCGCAGCTACGTGCTCTACCCGTACCAGATGGTCAAGGACCTACGCACGGGCGTGGAGACCAGCAATGTCGAGGCCGTTCTTGACGATGGCGACCTGGACCCGTTTGTTATTGGTTACCATCGCTGGGCCACCGGCAACGCCGATGCAGAAGGCTCGGAGGTCTAAAACATCGGGCGGTTTCAAGCCGATGCTAAGCCCAACGGTTGGACGGGTTTGTATCCGGAATAAACCCTGCGCAGGGGTGGTTTTTGTCCGGCGAATCGGTAGAATCGAATACAAGAAGAAGTTCAAAGCGCATCCGTTTGGGTGCGCTTTTTTGAGGGAGGCAGCATGGCATATCGTCTGGACATCAAGCGCATTCTTTCGATGAACTTCTTTCACGATCTGCCCCAGATCATGTTGGGGTGTGCCTTGGCCGCCATCGCGACCGACCTGTTTTTGATTCCCAACGGCCTTGCTGCCGGTGGCGTTACGGGCCTTGCGACTATTATCCAGGCGGTCGGCGCGGCGCGAGGCGTGTCGCTTCCCGTCGGTATCCAGACCATCGTGATGAATGCCTTGCTGTTGCTGGTCGTTATGCGCGAGGGCGGCATGTTCTACGTGGTGCAGACCGCGACGGGCTTTGTGCTGCTGGGCTTCTTTACCGATCTGTTCGCCCCGTTTGTAGCACCTCTGGCGGATGCGGACCTGATGCTCCCTGCCATGTGGGGCGGCATTATTACGGGCATCGGTTACGGCATGGTGTTGCGCGCCGGCGCCAACACCGGCGGCTCGGATACGATTGGCCAAATCATCTCGCGTAATACCTCACTGCCCGTGGGCTCGACCGTCATGGCGATCGATGTTGCCGTATGCGCGCTGTCGGCTCCAGTCTTTTCAATCGAAAACGCACTATATGCAGGCCTTTCGATGGTCATTAGCGGCTACGTAATCGATGCTGTGGTCGATGGTGGCAACAAACGCCGTATGGTACTCATCATCTCGGACAAGTTCCCTGATATCGCTGCCGATATTATGTATGGCCTGGGTCGTGGTTGTACCAAGTTTAAGGCGACTGGCATGTATTCGGGTGCCGAGAAGCCAGTGGTTATGGTCATCGTGAGCCGTCGAGAGCTCAATACCCTCAAGACGATCGTGCGCGAGCGCGATCCTCGCGCCATCGTGACGGTCGCTGACGTTACGGAAGCCTTCGGCGAGGGATTCAAGGACATTAGCGCGTAGGGTCGACCGCGTTCCATCCAAAAGACGTTCACATTGATAAACCGTTTCATCAGCGGTTCTGCCTGCTAAATTGTTCAAATAATGATAAAAACTCTGGTAAAGCCATCAGTTTCCAGCATAATGAATGACGTACGTGCATTGCGGCTGTGTTGGGATTACCTTTCCGTGCCGTGCGCATTTTGTCTAATGAGGATGAAAGGAAGGCACAATGAGCGACGAAGAGCTCAAAAAGGTTGCCAACGAGGTAAGGAAGGGCATCGTCACCGGCGTGCACGCTGCCAAGTCCGGCCATCCGGGCGGTTCGCTCGGCGCTGCCGACATCATGACCTATCTGTACTTTGAGGAAATGAACGTCGACCCGGCCGATCCCCGCAAGGCCGATCGCGACCGTTTTGTGCTCTCCAAGGGCCATTGCGCTCCGGGCCTGTACGCCGTGCTCGCCGAGCGCGGGTTCTTCCCCAAAGAGGATCTCGAGACGCTGCGCCATATCGGCAGCCACCTGCAGGGTCACCCCAACATGAACGACACCCCGGGTGTCGACATGTCCACTGGCTCGCTCGGCCAGGGCATCTCCGCCGCCGTGGGTATGGCCGTTGCCGCCAAGCACTGGGGCGACGACTATCGCACCTACGCCCTGTTGGGCGATGGCGAGAGCGAGGAGGGCCAGGTCTGGGAGGCCGCCATGTTTGCCGGCAACCAGCAGCTCGACAACCTCTGCGTGATCGTTGACCACAACGGCCTGCAGATCGATGGCCCCGTCGAGGAGGTCAACGATCCCATGCCGCTGGCAGACAAGTTCCGCGCCTTTAAGTTCCACGTGGTGGAGCTCGCCGACGGCAACGATTTCGATCAGATCCGCGCCGCCTTTGCCGAGGCTCGCGCTACTAAGGGCCAGCCGACCGCCATTATCGCCGAGACCATGAAGGGCAAGGGCGTTTCCTTTATGGAGAACCAGGTGGGTTGGCACGGCAAGGCCCCCAACGATGAACAGTTTGAGCAGGCCATGGCAGAGCTCACGGCCGCCGGAGAGGAGCTCTAGGATGGCAGACGTCAAGAAAATCGCCACGCGTGTAAGCTACGGCGAGGCCCTCGTCGAGCTCGCCAACGAGCACGATGACTTTGTGGTCCTCGACGCCGACCTTGCCGCCGCCACGCAGACCGGCAAGTTCAAGGCAGCCTGCCCCGACCGCTTCTTCGATGTGGGCATCGCCGAGAGCAACCTGATGGGCGTCGCTGCCGGCATCGCGACCACCGGTCGTGTTGCCTTCGCGAGCACCTTTGCCATGTTCGCCGCCGGCCGCGCTTTTGAACAGGTTCGTAACTCCATCGGCTACCCGCACCTCAATGTTAAGATCGGTGCCACGCACGCCGGTATCTCGGTGGGCGAGGATGGCGCCACGCACCAGTGCTGCGAGGATATCGCCCTCATGCGCGTCATCCCCGGCATGACCGTGATCGTTCCCGCCGACGACATCGAGGCCCGTGCCGTGACGCGCGCCGCCTACGAGTGCGACGGCCCCGTGTACATGCGCTTCGCCCGTCTGGCCTCGCCGGTTATCAACGACCCCGAGACCTACAAGTTCGAGGTGGGCAAGGGCATCGTCATGCGCGAGGGCACCGACGTCACCATCATCGCCTGCGGCCTGATGGTCGGCGAGGCGCTCGAGGCTGCTGAGCAGCTTGCTGCCGAGGGCATCGATGCCGAGGTCATCAACATGCACACCATCAAGCCCATCGACGCCGACCTGATCGTCAAGAGCGCCACCAAGACCGGCCACGTCGTGACCGTCGAGGAGCACTCCGTGATCGGTGGCCTGGGCAGCGCCGTTGCCGACGTCCTGTGCGAGCAGTGCCCGACGCCGCTCAAGAAGATCGGTGTCAACGACACCTTCGGCGAGTCCGGCCCGGGTGCCGAGCTCCTGCACAAGTACGGCCTGGACGCCGCCAACATCGTGGCGACCACCAAGGAGTTCTTGGCCTAGGACAAGACGAGGCAAAGTATCGCCTCAGCAACCGTATGTAATCCAAAACAGGGGCGTCCTCAAAGAGGACGCCCCTGTTTTTGTCGGCAACAAACAAATTAGGCCCGCACCAAGCAAGGGCTTTCTCCGGGAAACGGGCCCAGACCAGCAAAGTGCAATTCAGCCCCCAAGCACGGCGCTGCTGCACCCAAGTAAAACGCAGCGACCCCTTAGTTATCGCAGGCCGGACACAGGGTTACTTTCCAAATCTTTCCGCAGGACGGAGGAGCCCCCGCCGCACGTAGTGCGCAGCGAGGGCTCCGACATGTCCGAGGACGATTTGGGAGGTAACCCTGTGCCCGACCGGTGGGAATAGAAGCACGCCATGCTTCTTATGTGCAGCAAAGCTAATGCTGCTAAAATACAAAGCGCTCATGTAGTTTAAACGCACGACGATAAGGAGCACCAGTGGGTAACCACTTCCGTACCTCCGGTGCGGGCGATGATGCCCCCAAGACGCAGGCAGGCGTCCAGGGCAGTCGTTTCGCCACTCCGGATTCAGAGGGC
>JAXKFZ010000349.1:0-9025 GCA_036550635.1 Collinsella sp.
CTACGAGAAGATGGCTCCCGAGGGCGGCTACGCCCAGTGGCCGGTCAAGAGCACCGATGTGAACGACCACGGTACGCCCGACATGTTCGCTGGTGGCAAGTTCACCACCAAGGACGGCCGCGCCAACCTGATGGCGCACGATTGGGAGGCGCCCTCCGAGCTTCCCGACGATGAGTACCCGCTCATCCTGTGCACCGTCCGCGAGGTCGGCCACTACAGCTGCCGCTCGATGACCGGCAACTGCAAGACGCTGGCGCTGCTTGCCGACGAGCCCGGTTTTGTCCGCATGAATCCCGCGGACGCCCAGGCGCGCGGCATCAAGAACGGCGACATCGTCTCGATTCACAGCCGCCGCGGCCAGGTGTATAGCCGCGCCGACGTGAGCGACCGCATCAATAAGGGCACGGTCTACATGACCTACCAGTGGTGGATCGGCAAGTGCAACGAGCTGACCATTCACAAGGTCGACCCGGTCTCGCATACGCCCGAGGACAAGTTCTCCGCCTGCCAGGTCGACGCTATCGCCGACCAGGTCTGGGCCGAGGGCGAGGTGGAGCGTCAGTACACCGAGCTCAAGCAGGCTCTGGTGGACGCCGCCGCTCCCCAGGATGTTGAGCCCGGCGCCGCCAAGTTCGACGACGAGACGCACGTGAATCAAATCGTGTAGTCCCGTTCTCGTTGGCTTTTTGGGCCGGGCGTCCCGTACGTTCGGGAGCCCGGCCCGTTATTTTGAAAGGAAGTGGGGATGAACCGCTTCATCGACATCAACCCGGAGAGGTGCATCGGCTGCGGAACATGCCAGTCCGCCTGTGCCGACGCCCACCGGATGCAGGGTCTTCAGGATACGCCGCGCCTGGCGCTCGTGAAGACCGGCGGTATTTCGGCCGCCCTTGCCTGCCACCATTGCGAGGGTGCCCCCTGCGCCGAGGTTTGCCCGGTGAATGCCATCGAGCACGATGGCGATCGCATCCACGTCAAGGAGCAGGAGTGCATCGGGTGCAGGCTGTGCGCCATCGCGTGCCCCTTCGGAGCCATCCATCCCGATGGCACGTCTATCGCCGGTGTCGCAGGCATGTGCGACCCGACGCCTTCGTATCCTAAGTCCCTGAGCAGCCTGCTTACGTGGGCTCCCGGCCAGTACACCTGCGCAGTCAAGTGCGACCTGTGCGCCTTCGATCCGGACGGCCCGCATTGTGTGGCGGCGTGCCCCACCAAGGCGCTGACCGTCATGGGCGGCGCGGCCGATCGCGAGCTCGACGAGGCCAAGCGCCTGCGCTCGATCGAAAACGGTCCGTCCGTCGACGTTACCGCTGTGGCCCAGGGTCTGTCCGAGAAAGCAGAAGGGAGCGTAAACAATGGATAGCATGACGCTGTTTATCGCATCGCTTGCCGTCTCGTGCATCGGTGCGCTCGCCTCGGTTCTGCTGATCAAGGCCGATAACGCCGCCAAGACCGCCGGCTGCCTGATCGGCGCCGTCGCGGCCGTGCTGTCGTTCATCGCGGGCCTCGAGGCCGTGCTTGGCGACGTTTCGTCCCTCAACACGGTCTTCTTCTTCCCGTTCGCCCGTCTCGAGCTCTTGCTCAACGGCCTTGCGGGCCTGATCGTGGTCCTCATCTCGATTCTCGCCTTTGCGGGCTTCATCTACGGTCTGTCCTACTTCGACGAGTACCCGGGCAAGGTCGGGCGCGCCGGCTTCTTTATGAACACCTTCGTCGCCTCGATGATGCTCGTCATCACCGCCGACAACGTGTTCTGGTTCCTGGTCGCCTTTGAGCTCATGTCCCTTACGAGCTACTTCCTTGTCGTTATCGAGGAGAACAAGAACTCCATTAGGGGCGGTTGGCTCTACTTCGTCATCGCGCACGTGGGCTTCGTTCTCATCATGGCGAGCTTCCTGCTCATGACCAACGGCGTGGGCGGTTCCTTCAGCTTCAGTGATTTCCGTACGCATGACTTTGGACCCGCCGTCTCCTCCGCGTGCTTCGTCCTCGCGTTCTTCGGATTTGGCGCGAAGGCCGGTATCATTCCGCTGCACTCCTGGCTGCCCCAGGCGCACCCCGAGGCGCCGTCCAACGTGTCCGCCCTCATGTCCGGCGGCATGATCAAGATCGGCATCCTGGGAATCCTCAAGGTCGGTCTCGACCTGCTCGCGGGTTCGGGCGTCCAGCTCTGGTGGGGCCTCATGGTCCTGGTCTTCGGATCCATCTCGTCGGTCCTGGGTGTCGTCTACGCCCTCCACGAGCACGACATCAAGCGCCTGCTTGCCTATCACTCCGTCGAGAACATCGGCATCATCTTGCTCGGTGTCGGCGCGTCCATGACGGCGCACGCCCTGGGCAACGACGTCATCGCGACGATCGCGCTCATGGCCGCCCTCTACCACACGCTCAACCACGCCATGTTCAAGGGCGAGCTGTTCCTCGGCGCGGGCTCCCTGCTCTATGCCACGGGTACGCGCAACATGGAGAAGATGGGCGGTCTGTTCCGCCGCATGCCGGTCACGGCCGTCTGCTTCCTCATCGGTGCCCTTGCCATCTCGGCCATCCCGCCGCTCAACGGCTTCGTTTCCGAGTGGTTCACCTACCAGTCCCTGTTCAACATCTCGACGCTCTCCGACCCGGTCGTCATGGTGTTCGCCGTCGCCTCCGCGGCCGCCCTCGCCATCACCGGTGCCCTGGCCGTCACGTGCTTCGTGAAGGCCTACAGCGTCTCGTTCGCGAGCAGCCCTCGTTCCCAGGAGGCCGCGAACGCCAAGGAGTCCCCGGCTCCGATGTTGTTCTCGCAGATGCTCCTCGCGGCCATCTGCGTGGTACTGGGAATCGGCTCCCCGGTCATCGCCCCGGTTCTGGGCGACGTCGCCCAGAGCGTGCTTGCCGGCTCCGCCGTCACAGCCACCTCGGGCGTGTCTCTCGTGAACGAGATTTCCGGTGCCGCCACCTCCACCCCCGCGATCGCCATCGCGCTCGTGGTCCTCACCGGCCTCGCGTTCGCGTTGAGGTCCTGCCTCGGCGCCAAGGCCCCCGCTAAGAAGACCGACCCTTGGGCGTGCGGCTACGAGCCCAACGAGCACATGCCCGTCGTCGCCACGAGCTTCGCGTCCGACGTCGAACTCTTCATGGGCCCGCTCTACACCCTGCGCGAGGTATGCACCAAGATCTGCTGGTCCATCGCGCACGTGTTCCAGAAGCTCACCGGTGTCGCCCAGGGCGTCGAGCCCCTGCCCGACCGTTTCCTGGTCGATGCACCGAGCGAGGGTGCCGACAAGCTGGCCGGCCTTGCCTCCAAGATCGAGGGCGGCAACTACTCCGTATACATCTGCTACATCGTCGCGGCGCTCGTGGTCTTCCTCGTGCTCGCCGTGGTCATGGTCTAGAGAGGGGAGAGGATATTATGAACATCGTTCTTGCGATGGCGCAGGGCCTCGTGGTCATGCTGGTCGCGCCCTTCTTCTCCGGCCTCGCCCGTGTGATTCGCGCGAAGATGCACAATCGCCGCGGTCCGTCCATCCTTCAGGATTACCGGGACCTCGCGAAGCTCATGGCGCGTCCCGAGTCCGTGAGTTCCGACTCGAGCTTCGTGCTGCGCATCATGCCGCCGCTGTTCCTCGCGGTGTCGTTTATGCTCGCCATGGGCCTGCCCATGTTCACGCTCCAGAGCCCCATGCCCGTCTTTGGTGACGCCATCACCATCATGTACGCGCTCGCGCTGTCCCGCTTCTTCTTCGCGCTGTCCGGCGTGGATTCCTCCAACGCCTACGCGGGCTTCGGCGGTATCCGCGAGCTCCTCATGAGCGTGCTCATCGAGCCGTCCATGCTCATCGCGCTGTTCACCGTCGCCATCGTGTGCGGCTCCACGGACATTGCGACCATGGGTCAGCACATCGTTACGGGCAACGTCTCGAGCGTCGTCGCCGTTATCCTCGCCGGCGTCGCCTTCGCGGCCGCCTGTTACATGGAGCTCGGCAAGCTTCCGTTCGATCAGGCCGAAGCCGAGCAGGAGCTCCAGGAGGGCCCGCTCGCCGAGCTCTCCGGCCCGTCGCTCGCCATGGCCAAGCTTGCCATGTCCATGAAACAGGTCCTGGTCGTCGCTTGGTTCACCTCCATCTTTATCCCCTGGGGAGAGCCCGCGACCATCGGCGTCACCGCTCTCGTGGGCGCCGTCGTCTTCCTCGTCAAGTGCCTGGTCGATTTCGTCGTCTGCGGCGTGCTCGAGAACTCCGTTTCCCGTTCGCGCTTCAAGGTGCTCGGTAACCAGACCTGGGCCGTCGTCGGCATCGCGGTCCTCGCGTTCGTCTTCGTCGTCGTAGGCGTGTAGGGAGAAGGGAGAAACTATGTCAATCGAATCGAGCTTGTCCCTCTTTGCCATGGTGGCGATCGCCGTCCCCATGCTGGGCTCCCTGCTCATCGTCATGCTGCCGCGTCCCTACGCTAAATGGATCTGCGCCTTTGCCGGCGGCATCGCCACGGTCGCTTCCGTTGGCTTGGCCGCGACGTTTGCCGGAAACGGCATGAACGCGGTCGATGTAACCTGGGCGAGTATGGGCCAGACCTTGGTCATGGGCTTCATATTCGACCGGATGAGCACGCTGCTCGCACCCGCGTTCGTCGCTATCGGCCTGTTCGTCGTCATCTATTCGTTCCCGTACATGAGCGATAAGAACAAGGAGCATCCCGACGCGCCCCGTCGCCGCTTCTACGTGTACTTCTCCACGTTCATCGGCGCCATGGCCGGTCTCGCCTACAGCTCCACCATCGTCGGCCAGCTCGTTTTCTTCGAGATCACCGGCGTGTGCTCCTGGGGCCTCATCAGCTACTACATGACGCCCACGGCCAAGAAGGCCGGTATGAAGGCGCTCATCATCACCCATATCGGCGCTCTGGGACTCTACATCGGCGCGGCCTTCCTGTTCGCCGGAACCGGCACGTTCGCGCTGAGCGCGATCTCCCAGCTCGATTCCGGTATGAAGACCGTCGTGCTGCTGCTCATCCTGTTCGCCGCTTGGGCCAAGTCCGCCCAGTTCCCGCTCTACATGTGGCTGCCCTCCGCAATGGAGGCCCCCACGCCCGTTTCCGCCTACCTCCATGGCGCGTCCATGGTGAAGGTCGGCGTGTGCGTGTTCGCCCGCGCTCTTGCGAGTGCCGGCGATATCCCCGAGATCGTCGGTTGGGTCGCCATCATCGACGCCGTCGTGACCATGCTCTTCGGCTTCCTCATGTACCTGCCCCAGAAGGATATGAAGCGCCTGCTCGCCTTCTCGACGATCGCGCAGCTCGCCTACGTGTTCTTCGGCCTGGGCCTCTCCGTGTTCGGAAGCCAGATGGCGTTCAACGGCGCCGTCGAGCACATCTTCAACCACGCGTTCACCAAGACCCTGTTCTTCCTCATCGCCGGCTCCCTCAGCTTCACGCTGGGAACCCGTATGTTGCCCAAGATCCAGGGCCTCATGAAGAAGTACCCGGTCACGGGCGTGGGCTTCGCGGTCGCCGCGACCGCTATCGCCGGCGTGCCCCCCATGAGCACGTTCTTCTCCAAGTTCCAGATTATTTCCGGTGGCTTCGCGGTTGGTGCTTCCAACACGGTCATCTTCGTCCTCGTGTGCGTCATGGTCGTCGAGACCGTCGCCACCTTCGCATGGTTCCTGCGTTGGATGGGTAAGGTCCTGCCCGGTGAGCCGAGCGAGACCGTGGCCGCCGGCCAGCCCCTTCCGCGCGCCATGGCGTTCGTGTTCGTCGTCCTCATGATCATGGTCGTCGTCGCCGGTCCTCTGTCCTCTAGTTGGATGGGTTAGGAGGTAGGACATGGGTTATTCGTTAGTCAATATCCTGGGCGGTCTTCTGATCGTGACCTCCACCATGGTGGTCGTCTCGAAGACCATCCCGTCCGCCATCAAGTGGTACGCGATCCAGTCGGTTGTCCTGGTGGGCGTGCTGCTCACCCTGGGCCTCACCACCGGTGCCACCGAGCTTCTCATGTGGGCCGCGTCGGCCTTCGTCACCAAGGTGATCCTCGTTCCGTTCATTCTCAACCGTGCCTACAAAAAGATGGGTTCGCCTGCCGATAGCACGCTGACCTCCTCCATCAAGCCGGCCTGGACCATCATCCTCACCGGTCTGGAGGTGGCCATCTGCTTCGCGGTGGTCACGCGCCTGAGCCTGCCCACCGCTGAGGTGGCTACTCCGGCCCTCGCCATCAGCTTCGCGCACTTCTTCGTCGGCCTCACGTGCATCATCTCCCAGCGCAACATCCTCAAGCAAATCTTCGGGTACTGCCTTATGGAGAACGGTAGCCACGTGACGCTCGCCCTGCTCGCGCCCACGGCCCCCGAGATCATCGAGATCGGCATCGCCACCGACGCCATTTTCGCCGTCATCATCATGTCCGCCGTCGTCGTGAGGATCTGGAACGACACCAAGTCGCTCGACTCCCACGACCTGACCGAATTGAAGGGGTAGGCCATGGATGTTTCAATGCTGACGGTCGCCCTGCTCGCTTGTCCCCTCGTGTTCTCCCTGATTATGGCTGCGCTCCCCAAGACGACGTCCTACAGCGTCTTTGCGGGGCTCAACACCATCTCCGTCGCGGCGACCCTCGTCCTTTCGGTCGTCACCGCGGGAACCATGCTCTCGAGCGGGCAGAATATCGACGCTTTGGGCCTGTGGCTCCATCTCGATTCGCTCTCGTCGATCTTCGTCCTTCTGGTAGGCATCATCGGGTTCATCACCGGCGTGTACTCCATCTCCTATATCAAGATCGATATCGAGGAGAAGACCATGCCGGCCGAGCGCACCAAGCAGTACTACGCGCTGTTTAGCCTGTTCGTTTTCACGATGCTGCTCGCCTGCCTGTCCAACAACATCATCCTCACCTGGGCGGCGGTCGAGGCCACCACGCTGTCGACCGTGTTCCTCGTGGGCATCTACAAGAACAAGCAGGCGCTCGAGGCGTCTTGGAAGTACGCGATGGTCTGCACCGCCGGCGTGGCCTTCGGCCTGTTCGGCACGCTGCTCATCTACGCGAACGCCGCCGATATCATGCCCAACGCGCATGAGGCAGCCTTCCTCACCTCCATCATGCCCTACGCCGACCAGTTCGACCCGATGCTCGTGCGCCTCGCGTTCGCGTTCATCGTCATCGGCTTCGGCACCAAGGCGGGCCTGTTCCCCATGCACACTTGGCTGCCCGACGCGCACTCCCAGGCTCCGAGCCCGGTCTCCGCGCTGCTCTCGGGCGTGCTGCTCAAGTGCGCCATGCTGGTGATCATCCGCTTCTACTCCCTGTCCATCATCACGGTGGGCGACACCTATCCGCGTACGCTCCTGCTCATCCTGGGCACGCTGTCCATCCTGGTGGCCGCCCTGTGCATCTTTAAGCAGGACGATATCAAGCGCCGCTTCGCGTACTCCTCCGTCGACAACGTCGGCGTGGTCGCGCTGTGCCTGGGTATCGGTGGTCCGCTCGGTATCGCCGCCTGCCTGCTGCACTGCATCTTCCACGGTTTCACGAAGGCGCTCGCCTTCTGCATGGCCGGTAACATCCAGCACATCTACCACACCCGCGACCTGAACAAGATCAAGGGCGTCGTCGAGATCGCTCCCGTCACGGCAGCGCTCACCATCATCGCCCTGCTCGCGCTCGCCGCCTTCCCGCCGTTCGCCCTGTTCATCTCCGAGTTCCTCACCTTCGTGGCCGGCGTCCAGTCCGGTCCCATCTGGGTGGTCGTGCTCGTGGCCATTGGCCTCACCGGCGTGTACTTTGCCCTTACCGGCATCGCGCTCAAGTCCATCTTCGGCAAGGCGCCCGAGGGCATGAAGCGCCACGAGGTGCCCGCCCTCATGGTCATCCCCGAGATCGCCCTCGCGATCGTGGTCATGTGGTTCGGTATCGCCACCCCGGTCGCCATCACGAGCGGCGTCGAGGATGCAACGTCCGTCGTTTTGAACCAGAGCGTCGAAGAGCTCCACGAGGCTCCTCTCTACCGCATGGTGTTCAGTTCCCAGACCAAGACAAGCGAGGTGAATTAGCACCATGGCAGAACCTGAAAAGAAGGACTACGCTCGTCGTTGCGAAAGCCACGTCGAGGCCCTGCGCCGCGCCGTTCCGGGCTGCATCGAGAAGGTCGAGTGGCAGTGCGAGGACCAGCTGACGATCACCGTCAAGCAGGACAAGCTGCCCGAGGCCGTCCACTACCTGTACTACGAACGCTACGGCTGGATCCCCGTGATCATCGGCAACGACGAGCGCAGCCTGTGCGGCCGTTATGCCGTGTACTACGTCATCTCCATGGAGGGGGAGGACCCCGGCTGGGTGACCGTGCGTGCCGAGGTCGATCCCGCCAAGATGACGTTCCCGTCCGTGACGCCGTTCGTTCCCGCCTGCGTGTGGGGCGAGCGCGAGCTGCGCGATATGTTCGGCCTGATCCCCGAGGGTCTGCCCGATCGTCGTCGCCTGGTGCTGCCCGACGATTGGCCCAGCGGCCTGTACCCGCTGCGCAAGGACTCCATGGACTACCGCTTCCGTCCCGCTCCCGCGAGCGACATGGAAAACTACGAGTTCTTGGCCGATACCAAGGGCAAGGAGACGACGCTCGTTCCCATGGGCCCGTTGCACATTACCTCCGACGAGCCTGGCCACTTCCGCCTGTTCGTTGAGGGCGAGACGATCGTCGACGCCGACTACCGTCTGTTCTACGTGCACCGCGGCATGGAGAAGGTTGCCGAGACGCGCCTGAACTATGACGCCGTGACGTTCCTCGCCGACCGCATCTGCGGCATCTGCGGCTGCGCCCACTCGGTGGCCTACGCCGAGGCCGTCGAGCGCGCTCAGGGCATCCATGTCCCGCCGCGCGCCCAGTACATCCGCGCCATCATGCTCGAGGTTGAGCGCCTGCACTCGCATCTGCTCAACATTGGCCTGGCGTCGCACTACACGGGCTTCGACTCCGGCTTCCAGCAGTTCTTCCGCGTCCGCGAGAAGTCCATGGACCTGGCCGAGAAGCTCTCCGGTCACCGCAAGACCTACGGCCTC
>JAXKFZ010000350.1:0-3419 GCA_036550635.1 Collinsella sp.
CACGCCCGTGGCACATAGCGCCGCAATCTCGTCGACCGTCAGCTCGCGTGCCGTCGTCACGCGCTCGACCCCCAGCTCATCGGCGGCAAGCCGCACGGCGCCTTCGCTATGAACGCCCGCCTGCGTGGACAGGTGAATCTCGACCCCGGGAATCGCCGCGCGCAGCGCGCAGGCCAACCCGGCATCGGCCACAATCAGAGCATCGGCGCCCAGCTCCAGTGCATGAGCTCCCAGCGCCACCGCATCGGACAGCTCATCGTCAAACACGAACACGTTGAGCGTCACGTACACGCGCACGCCATGGGCATGCGCCACGGCGCAGCCGCGCGCAAACTCGTCATCCGTAAAGCCATGCGCGCTCACGCGGGCGTTAAAGCCGCCCAGCCCCGCATAGATGGCATCGGCACCCGCGGCGATGGCCGCAAGCATCTGGTCGAGCCCGCCCGCCGGCGCCAGCAGCTCGGGCAGCGCCGCACCGGCAGCATCCAATCCAGTCTCGTATTGTCCGCTCGGCCCCATCGCCCGAATCGCCATCGGCAAACTCCTTACCAAGGTATGCATTCACTCTGAAAAATGCCGTCTTCCAGCATACACGAGGCCTCGCGCGCCCCGTTTGGTTTATCGTGTAATAACTTATGTCCATCCTGCCTCGACGGCACATCCGCCGCCCGGCACGACATACCTGGAGGTCAATATATGGGTCCTCGCCAACGACAGGGACGCAGCCGTTCAAAGACGCATGCTCTGCCCATAATCCTGCTCTCATTTTTGGGCTTTTTGCTTATCGCGGGCGTCGCGTTTGGCATCGGCATGGTCGGCAACGTCAACCGCTGGCTGTCCGATCTGCCCGACTACACCGACGCCAACGCGTATCTGGTGAGCGAGCCCACCGAGATCGTCGACTGCAACGGCAACAAGATCGCGAGCTTCTACACGCAAAACCGCAAGTCCATCACCAAGGACGAGGTCTCCCCCTACGTGCTGCAGGGCACCGTTGACGTCGAGGACGAGCGCTTCTACGAGCACGGCGGTATCGACCTGTGGGGTATCGCGCGTGCTGCGGTGGCAACCCTCGGCGGCGGACACGAAGGCGCCTCGACTATCACCCAGCAGCTGGTGCGCAACACCATCCTGCAGGAGGAGCAGTTCGACTCGACCATCGAGCGTAAGGTGCGCGAGGCCTACATCGCCGTCAAGATGGAGGACATGTACTCCAAAGACGAGATCCTCATGATGTACCTCAACACCATCTATTACGGCCACGGCGCCTACGGCATCGAGGCCGCAGCCGAGACCTATCTGTCCAAGAGCGCCGCCGACCTCACCCTGAGCGAGGCCGCGCTGCTCATCGGCCTTCCCAACTCGCCCTCGCAGTACGACCCCACGGTCAACCCCGACCTGGCGCTGTCCCGTCGCAACAAGGTCCTCGACAACATGTTGCGCCTGGGCCACATTACGCAGGAAGAGCACGATGCCGCACAGGCCGAGCCCATCACCCTCAACGTGACCGAAATCTCGGGCAGCGGCGTCGACGTATACTCGCAGCCCTACTTTGTCGCCTATGTTAAGCAGCTGCTGGAGCAGGAGTTCTCGACCGACGTGCTCTTTAAGGGAGGCCTGACCGTCAAGACCACCATCGACCCCACGATGCAGCAGGTGGCAGAGAATGCCGTTCGCGAGCAGCTCGACACGCTCTCGCTCGACGGCCTGGACATGGGCATGGTCGTCGTCGATCCCAAGACCGGCTACATCAAGTGCATGGTGGGCGGCTACGACTACAACGCCGACGAGAACCACGTAAACCATGCCACGGCCAAGCGTCCCGTCGGCTCCACCTTCAAGGCCTTTACACTGGCAACTGCCATCCAAAACGGCATGAACCCCAACGTCATCCTCAACTGCAACTCGCCGCTCAAGGCCAAGGGCACCACGACCGAGGTCCAAAACTACGCCAACCATAGCTATGGCAACATCACGCTTAAGCAGGCGACGGCATACTCCTCCAACACCGGCTACATCCAGGTGGCGGAAGCCGTCGGCAACAGCAAGATCATCTCGCTCGTCAAAAAGCTCGGCATCGACCCCGCCAAGGACAACATCGAGGACGTTCCCGTCATGACGCTCGGCACCGGCTCGATCTCGCCGCTCGAGATGGCCGCCGCCTACGCGACGTTTGCCAACGGCGGCTACTATCGCCAGCCGATCGCCATCACCGAGATTGACTCTCGTACCGGTTCGGTGCTGTACCAGCACACCGACAATCCCTCACAGGTGCTTACCGAGGGCGAGGCCGCCGCGGTCACCGATGTTCTGTCCGGCGTCATGCAGGGCGGCGGTACGGGTGCTGCCGGTGCCCTGAGCGTCAACCAGCCCTATGCCGGCAAGACGGGCACCACCGACAACACCACCAACCTGTGGTTCTGCGGCTATACCCCGCAGCTGGCGTGCGCCCTGTGGACCGGCTATTCCGCGGGCGAGATCCCCATCCAAAAATACGGCACAGACCTGCTGGGCGACAGCACCAACCTGCCTGTCTTTAAGCGGTTTATGAACACCGTTCTGACCGGTACCGAGCGCGAGGAGTTTGCGACCGGAACGGCGCCCACCTACAAGAACAACAGCGTCTGGAAGTTCTACGGCACCAACAACTCCAAGAAGACGGAGAACGACGACAAGGACGAGAACGAGGACGAAGAGGAAACCACCACAACGACTACCACGACGACCACGACCACCGAAACCACGGGCGGCGACACCACCGGCGGCACCGGTACGACCGGTGGCTCGACGGGCGGCTCCACTGGTGGTTCGACCGGCGGCGATGGCGGCACGCCTACGCCTACGCCTACGCCTACGCCTACGCCTACGCCCACTCCCGATCCCTCGCCCACGCCTGACGATACGGTCGGCTAGAAATTCATCCGGCCATAAGCAACAAGGCTCCCGAGCAGCTTATTAAACTGCTCGGGAGCCTTTTAGTTTAAAGCGACCTGGTGAGCGTTCTTTATACCGGCAAACAAAAAGGGGGTACCGACCAACGTCAATACCCCTTACAAGCCACGATGTCAGCGCGCACAGTGCCGAGCGTACGACCCGCACGCCTACTTGCGAGAATTGCTCAGCTTATTGATCAGCGCCTCGAGACGCTCGCCGTCCTCGGCCGTCTGGGCAATAACCAAAATCGTATCGTTGCCGGCAAGCGAGCCAAGCACATCGGGCAACTCTGCCGCATCAACGGCGGCGGCGATGCCGGAAGCCGTGCCAGGCTGAGCCTTGATCATGACCAGATTATCGGTACGCAGAACGCCCGTTACGAGCTCGGAAACCATACGCTGCAGGTGCAGGTCCTCTGCCAGAACATAGATGCCCTCAGGGAGCTTACGCAGCCCCATGTCGGCAATATCGCGAGAGACAGTCGC
>JAXKFZ010000351.1:0-2215 GCA_036550635.1 Collinsella sp.
CGAGGCCAACATGCGGCAGCGCCGCGGATAGACCGGTAGCAATAAAAAAGCACCGGGGCCAGTGTCGGCCCCGGTGCCCAAGCGCGATATCGGCGGTGCTGTTTCGCGATATTCAACAGTGCTCAAGCGAGCAAATACTCATCATATAGGGAAATCCGTCGACGGCCTTCACGGCATCCTCGAGCGCTTCTGGCGTGATTGAGCGGCCTCCGGCCTCAACGGTTTTGCGGAATGCGTTTGCAATTTCAACGTCAGTGATTCGTCCCAACTGATGATATTGGGAACGCCTAAGGAACGAGACGGAATCGTTGCGCAGCAACGCCGATACTTTGTAGGGCAGTCCTGCCATGAGTAGGGCAACTTTTTTACCTTCGCGTACAAAGTGCTGGTAAACAGAGGCAAATTGAAGCATTTCTTCGAGATCGACGGTGACTTCATCGATGGTGATGAGAAGTCCGATGTCATGTTTTTCGAGTTGCTTAAAGATGCCATTCATGCGCGTGCGCCAGTTGCCCTGAGCCTCTTGAGCATATGTCCAATCGATGCCCACTGGGCCAATTTGAACACCGTTTATGCGCGCGTGAGGCTGTGAGAGGTAGCTATCTGCGGCTTCTTTGGTTCGCTCGATAATATCTTCGAGCATGCCTGGCATGGCGGAGACATTTGCTGCGATCCATGGTGGCCCCTTTGCAGGTTTTGCTAGTTTTTGCAACTTTTGCTAATTTTTGCAAGTTTTGTTAACGGTTTAACATGTCTTGTGCCGCGGGATTGCAGGAGTGAAAAACGGGGAGTTCTGTTATTCCGACTACGTCGCAACGAGCGGGGCCCGGAGCGCGATGTTGCTGCGCTCCGGGCCCCGCTGCTTTGTAAAACCATGACGGTTTGGCTGCCGTCGTCCTAGTCAAACAGACTCGGCATGTCGTTTTCTTTCATGAGGGCACCGGCGGAGGGCAGACTCTGCGCGGTGAACTTCTCGGCCGAGACGCCGGCGCCAAGGATCTCCTCGGTCGTGCCGACGGTGGTGACCGAGCGGCCCTTCTTGGCCGTAAAGGCTTGGACGCCCTGCGTGTTGGTGGTCGTCTTGGTCTTGAGCAGCGACGTGTTGAAGTTCATCAAACGATAGTCGCTCGAGACCAGCGCGATGTCGCGATCTGTGTTGAGCACCTGGGCATACAGCAGCTTGCTGCCACCGTAGATGGCGTTCTTGAGGCGCTTGCGGTTGGTCTTGGTGACGTATCCAGAAAGCGCGACGCGCACCACGCGGCCGTTCTCAAAGACGAACAGCACGTCGGCCTTGTAGTCCTCGGGGTCAATGACCCAGATGACGCTCTCGTCGGGTTCCATCTCAAGATCGGTCGGCAGGTACGAGCCCAGCTGGGCCGACTTGGTATCCTCAAACGCCGCAACCTTGCACTTGTACACCTGGCTCTTGTTGGTAAACACGAGCAGCTCGTGGGTGTTGGAGGACGGGAACTCGATAAAGGGTTTGTCGCCGTCCTTGTACTTGAGCGTGGTCGCCTTCTTGAGTACGCGGTCCGTCATCTTCTTAAGGTAGCCATCGCGCGAGAGCATGATGGTAACCGGATATTCCTCGACCTCGGGCTCCAGGCTCACCTCGATAACCTCATGGGGCTCAATCCTGCCCGTGCGGCGCGGCATCACATATTTCTTGTTGACTGCGGCCAGCTCGTCGCTGATGACCTTCTTGATGTTCTCCTCGCTGGAGAGGATTTCCTCAAGCTCGGCAATCTCGCCCTCAAGCTTGGCAATGTCCTTGGTGCGGTTGAGGATGTATTCCTCGTTGATGCTGCGGAGCTTAAGCTCGGCGACAAACTCTGCCTGGGTCTCGTCGATGTCGAAACCCTTCATAAGGTTGGGCACGACCTCGGCTTCGAGCTTGGTGCCGCGGATGATGGCGATGGCCTTGTCGATGTCGAGCAAGATCGCCTCGAGGCCGTGCAGCAGGTGCAGGCGCTCGGACTTTTTGCCCAGGTCAAAGTTAATGCGGCGGCGCGTGGACTCAATACGCCACTTGACCCACTCGTGCAGGATCTGGCGCACGCCCATAACGCGAGGGTAACCATCGACCAGCACGTTGAAGTTGCACGAGAACGAATCCTGCAGCGTGGTCGAGCGATAGAGCTTGGCCATGAGCTTGTCGGGGTCGACGCCGCGCTTAAGGTCGATGGCGATGCGCAGGCCCGAGAGGTCGGTC
>JAXKFZ010000067.1:0-2630 GCA_036550635.1 Collinsella sp.
TCGAGCTTGCCGGCGGGAATCTCGACCGTCACGCGGTCGATGGCGGTGCGGTACTGACGCACCAGTACGATCTTGCCGCTCTCGGTCAGTGCCACAACGGCCGCCGCACCCGGATGGCGAACGATATCGCGGGCGCTGCGGTGACCGTTGGGCAGCTCAACCTCAAGACGGTGGACGTCGAGGATCTTGCCCTTCCAGGCGCACTCCTCCGAAAGAATCTTCTCGTGCAGCTCGGCATCGTGCGGGTCGTCGTCGCCCAGCACCAGCGCCGGCTCGTCAGCGACCTCGCCACCAGGCTCGCCCTCGGCGTGCCCATACATGCGGCTGTCCTCTTCGACGATCTGCGCGTCCACGAGCTCTTCGTTCTTCTCGTCCATCCGTCTCATTCCTCTCGGATTTTAGGCATCCCAGGCGTCGCGGCCGCGCAGCGCGCGCAGGCCGATATCGTGACGCAGGGTCTTGCCCTCAAAATCAATCTTCTCGCAGGCCTCGTAGGCAAGGTTGCGAGCGTTCTCGAACGTGTCGCCCAGAGCGGTCACGGCAAGCACGCGGCCACCATTGGTCACGAGCTGGCCGTCCACCACGGCAGTGCCCGCGTGGTACACGGTCACGTTCTCCATGGCCTCGGCATCGGCGATACCGGTAATGACCTTGCCTTTCTCGTAGCTGCCGGGATAACCCGCACTCGTCAGGACAACGGCCACGGCCCACTCGTCACGCCAGTCGAGTTCAATCTGGTCGAGCTCGCAGTTGGCACAAGCCAACATGACCTCGACCAGGTCGTTCTTAAGGCGCGGCAGAACGACCTGCGTCTCGGGGTCGCCAAAGCGGGCATTGAACTCCAGCACCTTGGGGCCGGCAGGCGTGAGCATAAAGCCGCCGTACAGGCAGCCGCGGTAGTCGATACCCTCGGCAGCGAGCTCGGCCACGGTCTGCTCCATGACCTTCACCATGGTGGCGTGCTCCTCATCGGTCACGATGGGCACCGGGCTGTAGACGCCCATGCCACCGGTGTTGGGGCCCTTGTCGCCCTCGAGCGCGCGCTTGTGGTCCTGCGAGGTGGCCATGGGGCGCACGGTCTTACCGTCGGTAAAGGCCAACAGCGAGCACTCGGGGCCGGTCAGCATCTCCTCGATGACCACGGTATTGCCGGCATCGCCAAAGGTGCCGCCAAAGCACTCGCGCACGGCCTCCTCGGCCTGCTCAAGTTCGGTCGCCACGATAACGCCCTTGCCCGCGGCAAGGCCGTCGGCCTTGACGACCAGCGGGGCGCCCTGCTCGCGCACGTAGGCGAGAGCCGAAGCCTCGTCGGTAAACGAACCATAGGCTGCCGTCGGAATGCCCGCACGCTCCATGAGCTGCTTGGAGAACAGCTTGGAGCCCTCCATCTGGGCGCCCTCGGCACCCGGGCCAAAGCAGGGAATACCAGCCGCGCGCACGGCGTCGGCCACGCCCGCCACGAGCGGAGCCTCGGGGCCAATTACCACGAGTCCGCATCCGTGGCTCTGAGCAAACGCCGCCACGGCCGCAGGATCGCAGTCGTCGAGAACAACGTTCTCGCCACAGCTCGCGGTGCCGCCGTTGCCCGGCGCGATGTAGAGCTTGCCGGCGCGCGGTGATGCTGCGAGTTTAGCTGCCAAAGCATGCTCACGGCCGCCGCTGCCCAACAACAGGATGTCGATGGTTTGAGTGTCCGCCTTCAAGGGTGCCTCCTCTATGGATTAACGGCCCGCTCCGCGCGAGCCCTTTGCAAGCAAATATACCCCTCGGCCGCCCGTCCGGGCTGCAAAGGGGTATATCGCAATAACCAAATAGACCCGATTACTTCCAGAATCGGTTGATGATCTGCTCGCGACCGGCGCCGACGCCAATGAACGTCACGCGGGTGTGTGCCAGATCCTCGATAAACGCCACGTAGTCCTGAGCCTCCTGCGGCAGCTCGTCAAAGCTGCGGCAACCGGTGATGTCGCACTTCCAGCCAGGGAGCTCCTCGTAGATGGGCTTGGCATGCTCAAAGCGCACCTGATGCTCGGGCACGCTGGTGTAGCGCTCGCCATCGACGTCGTAGGCCACGCACACCTTGATGGTGTCGAAGGCCGAAAGCACGTCGAGCTTGGTCACGGCGATGTCGGTGAGGCCGTTGACGCGCGAGGCATAGTTGGCGATAGGGCCGTCAAACCAGCCGCAACGACGACGGCGACCGGTGGTCACGCCGTACTCATAGCCCTCCTCGGTCAGCGTGTGGCCAGCCTCGGACTCATAGGAAAGCTCGGTGGGCATGGGGCCCGAACCGACGCGGGTGATGTAGGCCTTCATGACGCCCAGCACGCGATCGACGTTCTTCATGCCGACGCCGGAACCGGTAATGGCGCCGCCGGCGGTGCAGTTGGAAGACGTCACGTACGGATAGGTGCCGTGGTCGATGTCGAGCAGCGTCGCCTGGGCGCCCTCAAACAGCAGGTTCTTGCCCTCATCGATCATGTTGTTGAGCAGCAGGCTCGTCTCGGTGATGTAGGGACGCAGGCGCTCGGCCATCGGCAGGTACTCGTCGCAAATCTGGTCCACGGTGTAGGTGGGCAGGTTGTAGATGAGCTCGAGCTCGGGGTTCACGCGGGCGAGAGCGGTCTCCA
>JAXKFZ010000352.1:0-3658 GCA_036550635.1 Collinsella sp.
CCCTTGGGCTGCGCCAGCACGGCCTTGTTGGCCGGGCCGCCGCCACGGCCCACGGCACCGCCGCGACCGTGCATGAGCACCAGGTCGATATCGTTCTTCTCGGCCCACTTGGCAATGCGCTCCTGCGCGGAATGCAGCGCGAGCATGGCCGTGGTAGGACCGGCGTCCTTGGAGGAGTCGGAATAGCCCAGCATAACCTCCATGCGGCGGTTGGTCTGGGCAAGACGCTTCTGCACCACGGGCAGCGTAAGCATCTGGTCGAGCACGTCGACGCAGCCCTCGAGGTCCTCGAGCTGCTCGAATAGCGGGATCACGTCGAGCTCGGGGACATCTTCCTCGTGTGCGAAGGACAGGTGGGCCAGCTCAAAGACGTCGGCCACATGCTGGGCGCTCTTGGTAAACGAGATGATGTAGCGGTGCGCCATCTTCTTGCCGTAGCGCTTTTGGATGGAGCCGATGGCACGGAAGGTATCGATGACTTCGCGCGTCATGGGCTGCAGGTCGCCATGGATACCGTTCTCGTGGATATCCTTGAGGGCGCGGGCATGCACCACGGAGTGCTGACGGAACTCCATCTCGACCATATGGAAGCCGAAGGACTCGACTTGCCAGATGATGGTCTGGACCGGGCCGTAGGCGGCACGGACGGCACCGCAGGCGGCCAGCGAACGCTGGACGACGCGCAGGTCATCCAGGAACTCGTCGGCGCTGTGGTACATGGTGTCGGTGATACGGCGCACGGTGGCGTTCAGACGGTCGGCCATGACGAGCATGACGGCGCGATGCGGCTCGTGCTCGGAGATCAGCTCGGCGCGGGCCGTGTACCGAGGGCTCATCTCGACCTGATGGTTCCACAGGTTAATGAGCTCGGCCGACGGCTTGCTGTAGGTAGCCTCGAGCGTGAGGTTGCGGCCGATGTGGCGGCACTTGTCCTCGAGCTTGAGCACCATGTGCGTAAAGTACTTGGCGGCGACCTCACGGCTCACCTTGGCGGTGACGTTGGGGTTACCGTCGCGGTCGGAACCGATCCAGCTGCCGGGATGGAAGAACGCCGGGCACAGCGGCGGCACAGTACCGGCCTTGTCGCCCAGCACCCAATCGTCAAAACGACGATAGATAACGGGGATAACGTCGAACAGCGTGTTATCGAAGATGTCGATGATGGTATCGGCTTCCTCGACCGGCGTGGGCTTCTTGAGCGCGATGGGGCTCGTACGCACCAGGGCGTCGATCTCCTGCAGCATATGGCGCTCGTTCTCCACCAGGTCGGAGCCGCCCAGACGCGGACGCTCCTCCAGCAGGTTGGAGATACGGCGGATCTTGCCCTCGACGGCCTTACGACGGGCCTCGGTGGGATGTGCGGTAAAGACAGGGTGGAACTCGAGCTTGTCGAGCAGCTCGTTGGCACCCTCGACACCCAGCTCATTCACCAGCTGGTGATAGGCAACGGTAAGCTCGTTGGCAGGATCGACCTCGGTATCGGTCGACGCACCGGCCTCGCGCTCGCGCAGCTGCGCCACACGGTAGTTCTCCTCCGACAGGTTTGCCAGATGGAAAAAGCTCGTAAAGGCGCGGACAATGACCTGCTGCTTATCGAGCGGCAGGCTGTCGATCAAATCGACGACCTCACGAAATGCCACGGCAGTGGGCTCGTCGGCGGTGGGCACGCCCTGCTCGTCGACGGCTTCGTCGGCAGCGCAGGTACCGGGGTTGCCGGCATTGACCACAATCTCGGCTGTCAAAATCTTGTCGAACAGGTCCGCGATCTCGGGATCATACTCGCTAAGCACACGGCGCTCCAGGCGCAAGAACAGCGCCAGATTGTCGCGCAGCTCCTCGGGGATCTCGATCTCGGCGAGACGCTCCCTGGACTCGGCATTCGAGCCGATTCGGTTAACGAGGCGGTTGACCACGGCAGCGACGCGCGCCGCGGCTTCGGGTACAGACTGGTTGCTTAGGTTCTCAGCCACGTTTCCTCCCATTCCTCCTTCTATGCACGTAACATGCGGTATTCATTATAGGCGCTTGAGAAATACTTTCGACACTGATTGCGCTTTACCACACAAAAGTATTTTCTGCATTGCAAAGGTTTTTGCCCTAAATGGTCGTATTTCTCGGTGGGCGGCATACGTAAACGGAGGCATTCCGCATAAAAGCGAAACACCCCCGTAACAATCGCTCTCCATGAGCAGGGCACGTTAGCAGGCCCGAAGCTCAAAAAGATGCGCTACAGGCGCTCGCGAACCGCCTCGACGACGTTGTCCAGATCGGCGAGCACCTCGTCATGGCTCTGCATGTCGCGCACTTTGACCTTGCCGGCGGCAAGCTCGTCGCCACCCAGGACCAAGATGAGCTTGGCGCCTACCTTATCGGCTTGCTTAAACTGGGCCTTGAGCGAACGACCCTGATAGTCGGCCTCGGTCACAATCCCTGCGGCGCGAAGCTCCTGCGTAATGGCAAAGACGTTCTGACGCAGCTCCTTGCCGGCGTTGGCGACATAGACGCACGGGGCCTCATCGGCACCCAAATCGCTGCCAAAGGCCTGCAGGGCCAGCAGGGCGCGCTCAAAACCGACAGCAAAGCCGACGCCCGCCGTGGGCTTGCCACCCTCGAGCTCGACCAGGCCATCGTAGCGGCCGCCGCCGCCGATGGAGCCGACGCCGGCGCCAGGGGCCTCGACCTCAAAGACAGTACGGGTGTAGTAGTCCAGGCCGCGCACCAAGGTGGGATCCTCGACATACTCGATACCGGCGGCATCCAGATAGCGCTTGACCTGCTCGTAGTGCTCGCGGCACTCATCGCACAGGTTGTCACCCATCAGCGGAGCCTCGGCCATGATCTCGCGGCAGTGGTCGTTCTTGCAGTCGAAGGCACGCAGCGGGTTGAGCTCGGCGCGCTCGCGGCACTCATCGCACATCTCGTCGGCGTGATCGAGGATGAACTGCTTAACCTGCTCGCGATAAGCCGGACGGCACTGGGCGTCACCCATCGAGTTGATGAGCAGACGAAGCTTGGAAAGATCGAAGCCCAGGCGCTTGTAGAACTCCATGAGCATGATGATGCACTCGGCATCTGCCGCCGGATCGGGAGCGCCGAGCCACTCGATGCCCACCTGGTGGAACTGGCGCAGGCGGCCCTTCTGGGGACGCTCGCCGCGGAACATGGCCTCGGCGTAGTACGCCTTAAACGGCGTGGAGCCCTGGGGCACCAGATTGTTCTCGACGACGGCGCGCACCACGCCGGCCGTGCCCTCGGGGCGAAGTGCTAGGCGCTGCTTGGGCTTGAGTTTGGTGTCGGTGCCCTCGGTAAAGACGCGCTCCAGGTTGGCACCGCTGAACACACGGAACATTTCCTTGCGCACGACGTCGGTCGACTGGCCGATACCGTGGACAAACACGTCCACCTGCTCGATCGCGGGCGTCTCGATGGGTTTAAAACCAAACGGCTCGAACACGCCGGCCGCAATCTGCTGCATCTTTTGCCAGGCGCGCATCTCGGCGCCGATAAGGTCGCGGGTTCCCTCCGCCTTCTGTGCCTGCATGGGCAAACACCTTTCTTTTGTATCGCGTCATAGGTAGTGGACATTATACGGCACAAAGCAGCAACGCGGCGGCGCGCCTGACCGAACGAGGGTATGGGGACTCGTTCGGTCAGGCGC
>JAXKFZ010000353.1:0-11824 GCA_036550635.1 Collinsella sp.
CCAAGCCCAAGGAGACCGTCGTTCGCTCGTTCACGATTGAGATTCTGTAATTCCGTTTTGTCGACTCGTATCGCGAGGCACAAGGAGCCTGCGAGATAAGGAGCTAAAAATGATCCTCACCGTTACGATGAACCCGTCTGTCGATACGCGCTATCAGCTCGATGAGCTCATTATCGACGACGTTAACCGTGTGACGCCCGAAAAGACCGCTGGCGGCAAGGGCCTCAACGTGGCCCGTGTGCTGGGTCAGCTGGGCGACGACGTTGTGGCAACCGGTCTGCTCGGCGGCCACATGGGCGCCTACATGGCTGAGCTCATGGACGCCAACGGTATTAACAACGACTTTGTGCCCATCAAGGGCGAGACTCGAATTTGCCTCAACATTCTCCACGCCGGCAACCAGACCGAGCTGCTCGAGAGCGGCCCGACAATTGCCCCCGAGGAGCTCGATGCCTTTACCGCCAAATTTACTGAGCTTGAGGGCAAGGCCGACGTTGTCACCATTTCGGGTTCTCTGCCCCGCGGTGTCGAGGCAGACTACTATGCCAAGATCACGGGCATTGCCGAGAACGCCGGCGCCAAGGTGCTGCTCGATACCTCGGGCGCTTCGCTCGAGGCCGCCCTTAAGTCCGAAATTAAGCCCGAGCTGGTCAAGCCTAACCTGACCGAGATCAACGGCCTTCTGGGCACGAGCTTTACCACCGACGATGTGGACGAGCTCCGCGCCGCGCTCGCTTCTGACGCCCGCTTCTCCGATATCCCCTGGGTCGTCGTGTCCATGGGCGCTGCCGGCTCCGTTGGCTTCCACAATGGCCGTGCGTTCCGCGCAAAGACGCCCGATATCCCTGCCGTTAACGCAACGGGCTCTGGTGACTCCACTATCGCAGGCTTCGCGCATGCCATCGCTGCTGGCGCAGACGACGAGACGGTGCTGCGAACCGCCAACACTTGCGGCAAGCTCAACGCCATGGATCCTATGACCGGCCATCTGGTCATGGACCGTTGGGACGAGGTCTACAACGGCGTTGTCGTGACCGAGCTGTAAGGGCTTGGGCGTCGGTCCCGGCATCGCTTGCTAGCTCATGTCGACGACAAGTGCGATAGCATTATGTCGGGGCGCGACGCCGACGTTGTCGTGTTCAATCCCGACCTTACCCTGGTCGAGACGTATGTGGGCGGCAACAGCGTCGGTAACGCGTTTATCGAGTAGCCGCCAAAGAAACGATCCGAGAGGGGATTTAGATGATTTACGGTGCATTGGGCGATATCGAGGAATACCGCGGAATGCTCAAGGGCCTCGATGTGCTGATTGACTGGCTCGAGGAGAACGATCCGGCGCAGCTCGAGGTCGGCAGCCATCCGATTCTGGGCGACAAGGTCTATGCGAACGTCATGGCTCCCACGACGCGTCCCGAGGCCGAGGCTCACTATGAGACGCATCAGCGCTATCACGACCTGCAGATCGATGTCGAGGGTCGCGAGGCCTTTAAGGTCGCTACGGGCAGCTTGACGCTGGTCCAGGAGTTTGACGAGAAGGACGACTACGATCTGGTCGATTCCGACGCCTCGATCGCCGGCGATCTTGCTGACGACAAGTTTGCGCTGTTTGTTGCCGGCGAGCCTCACATGCCCACGCTCGAGTTCCCGGGCGATGGCGCGCAGCCGGTCAAGAAGATTTGCTTTAAGCTGCTTGCAGATGCTTACTGGGAGGAGTAGCGCGCTGCTCGGCTGAGCTGTTCGTGCTGCGAGCGTTATCCCTTGGGGGAGCTCGCTTGGGCCCCGCTGATCGCGGTTCCTTTGGGGATTGCGGTTGACGGGGCTTTTGTTGAGTAGGGGAGTTTCCGGCGGCGTTGTGCTTGGATTGGCGGATGCGCGCCCGAAATCGGCAACAAAAAAAGCCGCCCGAAGGCGGCTATCTTGTGCAATGGAGCCAGCGACCGGGCTCGAACCGGTGACCCCCGCTTTACGAGAGCGGTGCTCTACCAACTGAGCTACGCTGGCGGCCATGTGATGGCGCAACTGAGGCGTCAACGGCTGTCTATGATACGGGACATCGCACATCCGCGCAAGGGTTCTGACGGCTTTTCTCACTTTAAATGCACTAATATTAGAGGCGTGATGTCTGCGGCGTCCATCTGGCGCTTGACCAGCTGTTGAGTTGGTGGTCGACGTCCCGCTCGTATGGGTCTCAAACAGAATGGGGCAGCCATGGCTCAACCCAAGATCCTTCTCACACGTATCGACGACCGTTTCATTTACGGACAAGACGTTGAGCTGTGGAACGAAGCCGTGGGTTCCAACCTTGTCCTAATCGTCAACGATGAGATCGCGGCAGATTCGCGCCAATGGGCACCCATGAGGGTGGCGGCGCCAGAAGGCGTTTGGACGCGCTTTTTCTCGGTGCAAAGGACCGTCGACATCGTTCATACCGCAACGCCGCGCCAATTGATTCTGATCATGGTGGCCTCACCCGCCGATGCACTCGTGCTGGTTAAGGGCGGCGTGCCAATAACCAAGATCAGCATCGGCCATATGCAGGCAGGGGAGGGCAAGCGCTCCGCAACTCCTGCCGTTGCCGTAGACAATACGGACATCGCCGCCTTCAAAGAGCTGCAAGAACTCGGAATAGAGCTAGAAATCCGCTATCTCCCCAGCTCCAATCCCGACCCCATCCAACTAGTCATTTAAGAACGTCCCCAATGACTAGGTAGCAAAGCGCCCGTCGGCGGTGATGCCGGCGGGCGCTGCTGTGCGATATGTCGCGCTGTGGGCTTAGTGCCTCATAAAGTGGTATTCGATTAAATTGCTATAGGGGTGACCCGGGCCCACAATGCCCTGCGGGAACAACGGCTGGTGCGGCGTGTCGGGGTACATCTCGGCCTCGAGGGCAAAGCCGGCGCCCCAGCTATAGTTAGCATCGTCCTTGGCGTGCTCGTCGCCCAGCCAGTTGCCGGTGTAGAGCTGCACGCCCGGGGCGGTGGTGTAGTAGTCCAGCTCACGACCGGTCCACATCTCCTCGACGTGCATCGCGCGGCGCAGATTACGGCCGTACTGATAGCCATCGATGCACAGACAGTGATCGTAGCCGCGTGCCTGCTTAATCTGCGGGTCGTCGGCCTCCATGCCGGGGGCGACGGGGCGCAGCTCGCGGAAGTCAAACGGCGTGCCCTCGACCGGAGCAATTTCGCCGGTGGGAATGTTCTGCTCGTTGATGGGCAGGTAGTGGGCGGCGTTGGCGACAAAGAAATGTTCGCAGTCCATGCCGGCGTTATGGCCAGCAAGGTTAAAGTACGTGTGGTTAGTCATGGACACGTAGGTGGCGCGGTCGCTCTCGCAGCCATACTCGATGCGAAAGACGCCGGTGCGTGTAACGGTAAACACGGCCGTAAAGGTGCGGTTGCCGGGCAGGCCCAGTTCGCCATCCTCAAGCGAGGTGGTCATGCGCGCGGCATTGTGGACTTCGTCGAGCTCAACATCCCACACGCGTTTATGCAGACCGTGCTCAAGATCGCTGTGCAGGTTGTTGACGCCTTCGTTGGCCGGCATATGCCAGTCCGTACCGTCGATGGTGATCGTGGCGCCCGCGGTGCGGTTTGCCACGGGGCCGATGGTCGCGCCAAAGCAGGCGGGGTTGTCAAAGTAATCCTCGAGCTTATCGAAGCCCAGCACCACATCGCGCACGTTGCCGGGAATGTCGGGCACGTCGATGCCCAGCACGGTGGCGCCATAGTTCATAATGCGAACGCAGATCTCGGGCCCGTTGAGGATGTAACGATGAACGGGGGTACCGCACGGCGCGGTGCCGAAAAGCTCGGAAGTGATCATTTGGTTCCTAACATCGAGGTATTTCGGACAAACTGTAGCGCGAACAGGCGAGATTATCACTACACCCCACTAAAGCAGGGGGTATTTTTCTCAAAAAAGTGATGATTGGAGCTGTGCGGGCGTTCATTTCTGACGCGCGCGAGTCTGATACAATTTGTTCGTTATTGTTTGAATTGACGTGAGCGTGGAACAGCGAGGACTCATCGTGATTAAAGCGGAGCGACAGGATAAGGTTCGGCAGCTGCTCGAGGAACAGGGAACGGTCTCGGTCAAGGAGATTTCGGATGCGTTAGGTGTCTCGGATATGACGATCCGCCGTGATCTTGAGGAGCTTGCGAGCCTGGGCGAGATCGAGCGCGTGCACGGCGGAGCCCGCAGTGCGCAGGGCCGTCCACACGCTATGCTGCGCCATGAGTATTCGCACAGCGAAAAGCGCACGAAGCATGCCGAGGAAAAGTTGCAGATTGCGCGCCGTTCTGTGGAGCTTATCGAGGAAGGCTCGACCATCTTTTTGGGCACGGGCACCACGGTTGAGCAGATGGCCTCGATGCTGCCGGCGTTTCGCCTGCGCATTGTGACCAATTCGCTTTCGGTGTTTAACCTGCTCGAGGCGCGCGAAGACTGCGAACTGTGCCTGGTGGGCGGCGTGTACCGCCGCCGCACTGCCGCCTTTGTGGGCCCCACGGCCGAGGACACCTTGCGCGCACTGGGGATCGACGCAGCCTTTATCGGCGCCAACGGCATTCTGGACGGCGACGTGTCCACATCCAACATGGAAGAGGGCCGCATCCAGCAGCTCGCCTTTAGCAAGGCCGACTCGCGCTATCTGATCGCCGACTCCAGCAAGATCGGCAAGCGCGACTTCTACACCTTCTGCCGCTTGGACAGCCTGGACGCCGTGGTGTGCGAGCCGGGCATCGCCGCCGAAGATCGTGCCGCCATCGAGGAGCATACGCAGGTCATTTGCTAGCTAAAGCTACGGGATTGCCAACAGGCGATGCGGGAGGACTTTTACCTCCTGTCATTGTGGAAACCAGCGCGTCAGCGCTACGCGATATGACGCGCAAATGAGGACTCCACTATCAAATTGTCTCAACCTGTGATATCTAGGCGGCCAAAAGCGAGTCAAATGTTACAGATCGAGATTTTTGGCTCGGCCTATTCCGTTTGTCTCGATCTGTAACAGCTAGGACCGAAAAATTCAGCTAGTTGTTACAGATTGAGATTGAGAGGATTGACCTGTGCATTCATCTCAATCTGTAACATCTAGACGTCCAAAACCGGTCTTAGTGTTACAGATTGAGACAATTCGGCGTGGTCTACCTTGTTTGTCTCGATCTGTAACGGTTAGGACTTAAAAACTCGGCTACGTGTTACAGATCGAGACAAAAGAAAAAGAACATTAGGACTTGAAAATAAAGTTTTGATAAGGGATTCGCCCAGTTAAGACGGTGCGGCAGACAATTGAGATTAGTTTGCCTCCGGAGTCGTAAGCATAATGAGTCAGTTCGATGACCGGAAGTTTTGCAACACCATAATTACTGGCTTCGGAATCGCTAAGCTGACGTGCTCTATAGCTTTCCCTAACAGATTGGATAGACTTGGACAAGTCGTCCATGATTCTGCTAAATGCCTGAAAATCTAACTGGTTATTCGGAACGCGCGACTTTGAAATGAAGAACGTATCAGCGCCTATGAAGCTGCCTTCAAGTTCGTAGGTCAATTCAAGACGCTGAATTTCATCGCGACTTTGACATCCAAATTGTTGGAGCATCATTACGGAAATTGGACGACCTGATGTGAGGCCGCCGAAATGTTTGGTGATGGCATCCGGATCAACGCCATCGCAATGGCTTGCAAAGTCAAAGTCTAAAAGTGAATTGAGCTCGCTAACGCGTTTCGGTGCAACAAACGACCCCTTACCTTGGATTCGATAGATACTTCCACGACGCTCCAGCTCACTCATGGCAAGTCGGACGGTTGTTCTGCTTACGGCGTATTCGTCGCAGAGTTCCATTTCTGTTGGAAGTTTATCGTCTGCTTGATATTCATCGACGATCTGCTTGAGCAGCGCGTCGGTGAGCTGTAAATAGAGTGGCCGTTTTTCGTGTGTATCGAGCATTAGAGCCTCAGTTTGCATGTTGGTTATACCTGATGGTTGCCTCAGTCGGGATGTAACGTGGGCAAGGTAACCTTAACGTATCACAGAGCGGCTCAGCATGACGATCTGATGCCTGTATCCACGAAGGGCTTGTCCGAGCGTGAAGATATTCTGGGGCAGGCAAATACCGTTCATGGAGTCCCCGATATGTTGGAGGTCAGCGCCGGCTGCTTTTGCTGCAAGGCCTATTTTCTTAATGGTCTCGCTGTCGCAGGAGTCTTGACTCGTCCCGTTCGCCGCCATGACGAGAACCTTCTCTTCAATTGACTTGCCTACGTTGTGGGATCGTACAAAGTCTACGATGGCGCGCAGGTCTGCTTCTTGGAAGCAAGGGACGGTGTAGGGGGCTGGTACGAGAAGGATATCGACGCCGAGGTCAACAAACTTGCGCGCAATTTCGAGCGTCATGACAGGTTCCGCAACGCCCGCTCCATGCATTTTTCCGGCTATGATCAGGCCATTGAAATGCTCTTTGGAGAGTTTGATCGAATGGGCAATCGCATCGTTGGAGACGCCAGTTCCAGGGTTGCCTGTGAGGCAAATAAAATCAAATCCGAGTTCGTTTGCCTTTTCTAAGGTCTTGGGAGAGACGCGACGACCCATGGGGATTTCCGTACGGGATTCAGACATCTCTGCCTCGTTATCAACTGGCTCCAGATTGACGCCAATGGGCCTTCCGCATGCTCGCTTCACCCAAGTGACCGGGTTTTCATTGAGATCATCTGGAATACCGGCAATAACTGGATCGAACACATCGAGCGCGTTAAACAGAAGCAGGTCGGCACCTGCGGCACGTTCGATTTCTGCATTAGTAACGCCGCCGAGAAATTGGGAAGAGGGTACGTTTTCCGCCATGATGGTACGTCCCTCGGAAGCCAGAATTGCCTGCTTTAGATCCATGGGTGACGTGGCGGCAAAATCGGATGCGGACATGTTCAGTAATCGTTTGGGCATTGTTACTTCCTTTGACTAGAACGACAGGCTTGTGACATTGTCTCTAATATTGTTACAACAATATATTCAATATGTTATATCCAATCGGTGAACGGTTGCAAGCTTATTGTACTGCTCGGAAAAAATAGCCTTTAGCTGGGAAAACCTTATATTAATCAACTACCGTTCACCGAATAAGTATTTGAATTCTTGACATATCGACAAAGCGGAAAAAGAATTGGTTATGACAAATCGTGCAAATGATATTACATTTCGCAGAAGAACGTATTCACTTACATAAGTGGATACAAACGGGGACGACGACGGTTGAGTCCGGATAAATCGTTACGTGCCCGGGAATCATGAAAGGATGTGTTATGGACGCTATCGTCAAATTCCTTGAAAAACACCAGCCCCTCTTCGACAAAATCTCGAGGAACATTTATCTGGTGGCGATCAAGGATGGCTTTCTCTCGAATATGCCAATTGTGCTGTTCTCGAGCCTGTTCCTTCTTCTTTCGACGCTCCCTGCCTATGTAGGCATCACGCTTCCGTCTGAGGTGCTGGATTTCTTCAATAAAATCTATGCATATACCATGGGGCTTCTTGGCATTATGGTGGCCGGCACCACGGCGAGCTCACTTGCCATGTCGATGAACCGTCGCATGCCTTCGGGCAAATCTCTCAACCCCACCTCGTGCATGGTTTGTGCCATGTGCGGCATGCTCTTGCTATCGGTGACGAACGATGTTGTCTCGATTGGCGGAGCAGATACATCTGTTTTTGAAACCGGCTATATGGGAACCAAGGGTTTTCTCGCTGCGTTCGTAGCCGCATTCTTGACCGTTAATATCTATAAGGTGTGCATTAGCCATAATGTGACGATCAAGCTCCCCAAAGAGGTCCCTGGCTCTATTGCGCAGAGTTTTCGCGATATCTTTGCATTTGGGTTTTCGATCCTTGCATGCGCTTTTATCGATCTCGCGAGCCGCAAGCTGCTTGCTGTGCCGTTCGCCAATTTGGTATCCGCTCTCATCTCGCCGCTGTTCTCCGCGGTTGACACCTATCCTGGCATGGCGCTTATCGAAGGCGCGGTCGCACTTTTCCAATTTATGGGTATCCACGGTGCTTCGGTTGTCATGAGTCCGATCAATGCTGCGCTCTACGGCAATACCGTTACCAATCTTGAGGTTTTCCAAGCAGGTGGACACCCGTCAATTGCTCTCACGCAGGACTTTACAAGTTTCATCGGCGGTCTGGGCGGTTCTGGCTGCACGTTCATCGTTCCTATTATCCTGATCATGTTTATGCGCTCCAAGCAGCTAAAAGCCATGGGCAAGGCATCGATTATCCCGGTGATTTTTGGAGTTAACGAGCCCGTTATCTTCGGTATGCCGATTGTTCTCAATCCCTATATGTTCGTGCCCTTCCTAGTGGCTCCTATGGTCAACGCCATTATCGGTAAATTTTTCATTGACGTCATTGGAATGAACGCCCCCATGTATACCATGCCGTGGGCGCTTCCCGGCCCAATCGGTGCATTCCTCACCACGGGTCTCGATCTACGTTCTCTCGTATTGATGGCAGTGCTGTTGGTCGTTGACTTTGTGATTTACTATCCGTTCTGCAAGGCGTATGACCATCAGCTTTGTTTGGAAGAGTCTGCAAAGGAGACTGCAGGAAACTCGGATGCAGATGCTATTGCCGCACAGGAAAATGTCGCAAAAGCTCTCGAGGCGGTAAAGGACAAGGCGGAGCAGATCCGCGTGCTTGTGCTTTGCCAGGGTGCCGGCACTTCGACTCTCTTGGCAAATGCTCTTCGCGAAGGTGCCGCTGCTAAGGGTATCGATCTGGTTTCTCAGTCCGGTGCGTACGGAAGCCACTATGAGACGATGGATCAGTACAACGTGATTGTTCTGGCGCCCCAGGCACGCATGTACTATGACGCTATGAAGGCCGATACCGATCGCCTTGGAATTAAACTGCTCACCACAAGGGGCAAGGAGTATATCGACCTTACCAACGATCCCGAAGGTGCAATTGACTGGATCGTTCAGGAGCTGGCCAAATAGTGGATGCACTTCGTCGTTGATTCGTCGGTGTATAGTACGGCCCTGCAGCTTATTGAGCTGCGGGGCCGTATTTCGTTGAGTATCTAATTGAGACAACGAGCGCAACCGTCGTGAGATCGCATTGGCGCTATCTGATCGCCGACTCCAGCAAGATCGGCAAGCGCGACTTCTACACCTTCTGTCGCTTGGACAGCCTGGATGCCGTGGTGTGCGAACCGGGTATCGCCGCCGAGAATCGTGCCGCCATCGAGGAACACACGCAGGTCATCTGCTAACTAGCGTAGCAGGCGATACTTCTGCCCTCTGCCGGTGCCTTCAACTGTCGCCAGGCCTGTCTCAACGAGATTTTTGAGGATGCGAAGAAGCTTCGAGCGACTAAAGGTGACTTTGGCCGCAAGCTCGCTTGTCGATTGAGGGTGTACTCCGCTCAGCAGTCCGAATACGATAAGTTCGTCGCCTTTGAGCCCCGGGTTATCCATGAGTAGGGGAAGTGTTACCACAATGGCGTTATCCGAAACTTGAAACCGGGGCTTTCTGACGCTGTCCTTATAGGTATCGCGAATTCGCATGATGCCCGTTCCAAAGGCTTCGATAAGACCCAGGCGCAAAAAGACTTCGGCAAGAATACGATTGCGTCTAACGGATAGCATGTCGGACAGATATTCATCGACGGTCATGCTTGCCGGCAAGCCGCCGGGCGAAGCGACTTCCACACGGTCGTCGAACATCGAGATGCGGATGTGTGCGGGCGCATCCCAAGTCCTATGAACGACTGCATTGGTAATGGCCTCGCGGAATGCTTCGAGCGGAATGAGCTCCTTGCGGATCCGCTCCATCCCCTGGATCTCTTCGTAGCAGTACTGGGCTTCGAAAAGCTCAAGGGCTCCGTCAATTTCCGCTAGAACGGATGCATGTTCAAGAGTCTTGCGCTGCTTAATGAGGTTGATAGTTTCACCAAACACTGCGATGTCGATACCCGGGAAGTCATTCTCGTCCGCGAGCAGTTCTGCCGCGTTGTTGTAGGTTCCGGTTTCATCAAGCAGGCCAAGGGTTTTGAGAGTATCGGTTGTGAATGACTGAAGCGAAAGTTTTGCTGTTAGACGATTCTCTAAAACGGTGAAAGATAAATCTTGTTTGTTTGCCGGGAGCTGCTCAAAGGAGAGGTTTTGACCCTCGAGTACAAGACGCGAAAGGCCTAGGGTATCAACTGGAATGGTCGCGGTGTCATTGCGCTTGTATGCCTTCGAGCGGTATAGGTAAGGCTTCGATCTGCCGGGAAAGACCGTAAGCTCCACGGTTGCATCGGGCTCGTCGATCTTTAGGGAGTAATCGGGCTGGGGGATGATCGAATCGTTAATCTTGTTTTCGATATCCAGGCAGGTCTGCTTGGGGTCATCGAGGCCAACGGCTTCTCCGTCGTCGTTAATTCCAAATAGAACGCGTCCTCCCGTGCCATTTGCATAAGCGGAGACGGTTTTAAGGAACGAATTGGTGACGCATTCCTTGAATTCAAGATCTTTGGATTCTTGCATTGTGATGCTCCGTTTCGCTTCAATTTGACGTGAAAAATAACACGTAAAAATTTTACACGTCATTTTACGCGTCAAAATTATGACACGAAAAAATTTGCGTGTCATTATGCGCGTCAAAGTGACGCGAAATGACGCGCAAACGCGAATGCATTGGCATTCTGAACAATAACGGAGTTTGTAAGCCTGGGGCTTGATTGGGCTAACGCATGGAATTATCCGTATTCTCGAACACGCTTTCGGTATCATTTTGGCATTAAAAGATACCGAAGTGTGTTCGTGATGCCGATAATAATTAAGAAAGAGGAGCGCTTCGTAGCTGCCTGGAAAGTGAGGATTTGACCATCTGATTGTCTCGATCTGTAACAACTAGGCGATCAAATGCTCGTTAGATGTTACAGATTTAGATTTTCTGCCTGGCCGATTCCGTTTGTCTCAATCTGTAACAACTGGGACCGAAAAGCTCGGCTAGATGTTACAGATCGAGATTGAGCGGATTGACCTGTGCGTTTGTCTCGATCTGTAACAGGTAGATGGTCAAAAGTGGGCTAGGTGTTACAGATTTAGATTATTCGGACCGGCCTGCGCGTTCGTCTCAATCTGTAACAATTAGGACCGAAAATCCCTGCTAGATGTTACAGATCGAGACGAATGATCCGCTCGGGCCGAGCCAAAACAAAAAGGCCGCATGCGAACCCGTGGAGGGATTCGCATGCGGCCAACAGGGGGTATGCGGCAAAAGTTAGGCCATGAGCAGGCCAGTCTCCGCGACGTTCTTGTACCAGTACGCGCTCGCCTTGGGATAGCGCTTCTGGGTCTCAAAGTCGATGTAGAACAGGCCATAGCGCTTGTTGTAGCCGTTGGTCCAGGAGAACTGGTCCTGCAGCGACCACACAAAGTAACCGTCGACGTTTACGCCGCCGTCGATTGCCTTGAGGATCCACGCGAGATGCTGACGCATATAGTCGATACGAGGGGCATCGTCGATAAAGCCGTCCTCAAAGTCGTCCTTATAGCCCATGCCGTTCTCGGTGATGTAGATCTTCTTGTAGTTGGGGTAATCGTTCTTAATGCGCAGCAGCAGGTCGTACAGGCCCTCGGGATAGATGATCCAGTCCCAATCGGTGGTGGGTACGCCTTCGCGCACGCATGACTCGCCCACGCCCTTGAGGAACCAGCGCGAGGAGCCCTTGTCGCCGGTGCCATTGTGGTTGATGTCGTTTTCGCCCTCGGCGGCACGCAGGAACTGGCACTTGTAGGTGTTGACGCCCAGGCAATCGTTGTAGGGGAGCGCGGCGGTCAGC
>JAXKFZ010000354.1:0-4014 GCA_036550635.1 Collinsella sp.
CGACTCGCTCGGTGATACCGCTTGTGAGGTGGTGCTTGCGGCGTCCGGGCAATTTGATGAAGGGGCTTTTCGTCTCTTGCGCCTGCCCAAGGTGAACTCGGTGGAGCAGGTCAAGTCGTTTGTGGGTCCGCGCGTCGATGCCGATCATCGCGATATTGCCGTGTTCCACACCATTGTCGATCCGGCGCTTCGCGCCCGTGTGCTCGATTACCTGGGCATGCTGCATATCCGTTCGGTCGACCTGATCGGCCCGACGCTCGCCGTGCTGTCGTCGCTCATCGGTGTGCCGCCCAAGGGCGTTGCGGGCGTGATTCACAAGACCGATGACCGCTATTTCCATCGTATCGAGGCCATGGAGTATTTCGTTGAGCACGATGACGGGCGCGGCTGCGACGATCTGTCGGGTGCCGATATCGTGCTGCTGGGCGTATCGCGCACGTCCAAGACGCCGCTGTCGATGTATTTGGCCTATCAGGGCTACAAGGTCGCCAATGTCCCACTGGCGCATGGCATGGAGCCGCCCAAGTCGATTTACGAGGTCGACCCGATGCGCCTGTTCGGCCTGATTTCGACCGTCGATGTGATTTCCGAAATTCGCGATAGCCGCTTGGGCGATGACTACGCTCGTGCCGTTGCCGGCTCCTATGCCGAGCCTGAGAGCGTGCACAGCGAGCTCGAGGAAGCCCGTGCGCTCATGAAGCGCCTAGGCTGCTTTGTGGTGCGTACCGACGGCAAGGCCATCGAGGAAAGCGCTGCCGAGATCATTAGCCACTTGGAGGAAATCCAAGAAGCCCGTGCCCGCCGCGCCGCCCGTCGAGCCTAATTGTAGCAGCATTTTGATAAAGCGATTTAGCAAAAATATCGCATCTGACCTGCACTTTCTTACAGTGGTATCTTCATAAGGTAACCACCTTTACCTACCGTTTACCGCCAGTTTTAGCACGTTTACCAAACCGCGCATCCTCTGCTTAAGCCCGCTCAAAACCCGCCGTATAGTTCCCTCACGGCCCGCATTTGGCGGGTCGATTCGTTACCACGGTCGTGCGCGTAAGTGCATGAAAGGGGAAGTATCGTGAGCGATTGCAAGAGGGTTTACCGTTTTGGAACCGACGCCCAGGGCACCTGTGTCACTGAGGGCGACAAGTCCATGAACTTCGTGCTTGGCGGCAAGGGCGCAAACCTTGCCGAGATGAGCCGCATCGGCCTGCCGGTTCCCGGTGGCTTTACCATTACCTGCCAGACTTGCGTCGAGTACTCCGGTGCCGGCAACGTGTGGCCCGAGGGCGCACTCGATGAGATCGTTGCTGCCGAGGCGGACCTCGAGGCCCGCTGCGGCAAGAAGCTCGGCGACGCCTCCGATCCGCTGCTCGTGTCGGTTCGTTCGGGCGCTCCGTTCTCCATGCCCGGCATGATGGACACGGTCCTCAACTTAGGCCTCAACGACGACTCCGTTCAGGGGCTCATCGCCCAGACGCAAAATCCGCGTTTTGCTTGGGATAGCTACCGCCGCTTTATTCAGATGTTCTCCAACGTCGTTATGGGCGTTGACGCCGACCTGTTCGAGAACGCCCTGACCCAGGCCCGTCTGGTCGCCGGCGTTCGCGTCGATTCCGAGCTTTCGGCTGAGGACCTGCAGGAACTCGTCGAGACCTTTAAGGGCATCTTCTCCGAGAACGTCGATGCCTCCCTGTATCCCGAGCTCGAGGTCGCTGACGGCAAGCCCGTCTTCCCGCACGACCCGGAGCTTCAGCTACGCCTTGCCATCCAGGCCGTCTTTGGCAGCTGGATGAACGAGCGTGCCTGCATCTACCGCAAGCAGCATGGCATTTCCGACGACCTCGGCACCGCCGTCAACGTGCAGGCCATGGCCTTTGGCAACAAGGGCGAGACCTCTGCGACGGGCGTCGCCTTTACGCGTAATCCGGCCGACGGCACCAAGGAGTTCTACGGCGATTTTCTGGTTAATGCCCAGGGCGAGGACGTCGTCGCCGGTATCCGCAACACCGAGCCCATCGCCGACCTCAAGACCACCCCGGGCCTCGAGTCCGCAGGTGAGGAGCTCGAGCGCGTGTTCCTGACGCTCGAGGATCATTACCGCGATATGTGCGATATCGAGTTCACCATTGAGCAGGGCAAGCTCTGGATGCTCCAGACCCGCGTGGGCAAGCGCACCGCCACCGCCGCCCTGCGCATCGCCATCGAAATGGTCGAGGAAGGCCTGATCACCCGCGAGGAGGCCGTGAGCCGCATCGATCCCGCGCAGCTCGACCAGCTCCTGCACCCGCAGCTCGACGCCTCCAAGAAGTATGAGGCTCTGGCCAGCGGTCTTAATGCCAGCCCTGGTGCCGCCGTGGGCGAGGTCGTGTTCTCGAGTGACGACGCCGTCGCACGTTCCGCCGAGGGTCACAAGGTCATTCTGGTTCGTTGGGAGACCAACCCCGACGACCTGAAGGGCATGGTCGCCGCCGAAGGTATCCTTACCAGCCACGGTGGCAAGACGAGCCATGCCGCCGTTATCGCCCGCGGTATGGGCACGCCTTGCGTCTGCGGCGTCGAACGCTTCCACATCGACGCCGCCGAGAAGGTCGTGCGCATCGAGGGCAGCGACCGCGTGCTGCACGAAGGCGACGTTATCTCCATCGACGGTACCCAGGGTATCGTCGTCGACGGTCCCGTCGACCTGGTCTCCGCCGAGCTCACCGGCGACCTGGACACCATCCTGTCCTGGGCCGACGAAATCCGTTTGGACGAGACCAGCGGCCATGCCAACCATGTGCGTGTCAACGCCGACAATCCCGAGGATGCCATGCTCGCCCTCGAGTTTGGCGCCGAGGCTATTGGCCTGTGCCGCACCGAGCACATGTTCCTGGGCGATCGCAAGAACATCATCCAGAGCTTTATCCTGTCTGACGATGAGGCCGTGAAGCAACAGGCCCTGGCCGACCTGCTCAAGGTTCAGACCGAGGACTTCCTGGCGATGTTCAAGACCATGTCCGGTCGCGATGTGGTCGTCCGCCTGCTCGATCCGCCGCTTCATGAGTTCCTGGATAATCCTCGCGAGCTCGAGGTCGCCATCACCAAGAAGGAAGCCGCTGGCGCCAGCGAGAAAGAGCTTGCCGTCCTGCGCGCCCGCTTGCGTCGTATCGACGGCATGGTCGAGTCCAACCCGATGCTCGGCCTACGGGGCGTGCGCCTGTCCGTCGTCTTTGGCGATCTGCCGCTCATGCAGGTTCGCGCCGTCGCCACGGCTGCTGCCCACCTTATCAAGGAGGGCGTCGACCCGCGCCCCGAGATCATGGTTCCGCTCGTTTCCATCACGGCCGAGCATGTCCAGACCCGCGAGGTTATCGAGCGCGTAATCGCCGAGGTTTCCGACGAAGAGGCCGTCGAGCTCAATATTCCCGTGGGCACGATGCTCGAGCTGCCGCGCGCCTGCATGGTCGCTGACGAGATCGCCCATTATGCAGACTTCTTCTGTTTTGGCACTAACGACCTCACCCAGACGACCTTCGGTTTCTCGCGTGACGACGCCGAGGCTAAGTTCATCCCGCTGTACATGCATAAGAAGATCCTGAAGGACAATCCCTTCGAGACCATCGATACCGCGGTGCTCGAGCTGGTGCGCATGGCCGTCGAGAAGGGCCGCGCCACCAACCCCGACATGCACTTTGGCGTGTGCGGCGAGCACGGCGGCGACCCCAAATCCATTAAGGGCCTGTTCAACGTGGCCGACGTGGACTACGTGTCCTGCTCGCCCTACCGCGTGCCCCTCGCACGCCTGGCTGCCGCCCAGGCCAAGCTCGAGGCCAAGCGTTCCGCCTAACGTTTTGGGTTTAGACGCCTAGCGTAGCCCCCTTCATGCCGCCCGTCTCGTTCGTGAGGCGGGCGGTTATCATGTGCGGGTTTTGTCTTTTTGTCTGCGTAAAAAATTGTTCTTGCAGCAGAAACCCGCGCGTGTATACTCGAATACGTTTGTTCAACTACGTGCCGGCCAAGGTGGTACGGCACCTCTAG
>JAXKFZ010000355.1:0-3170 GCA_036550635.1 Collinsella sp.
AGCATTCATCCCTTCAACGATGGCAATGGCAGGATGAGCCGGCTCCTTACAACGCTGCTACTCGAAAAGACTGGATACGACGTTGCGCGTTACATCAGCATCGAACGACTTATTGAAGACAACAAGGCGCTCTACTACAACGCCCTCGCTGCAAGCTCCACTGGATGGAATGAAAATCAAAACACCGAAGTACCCTTTATCCGTTTCATGCTCGGAACAACCCTGGCCGCCTACCGACAGCTCGAGCAGCGTACCTTAATTGAATCAAGCACTCGTCCCATGTCGAAGCAAGCGCGCATCGCTGTTCTATTTCAACAGAGACCCGGCGTCATTAAGAAATCCGACATCCGATCCAACTGCCCCGATATCAGCGAGGTTACCGTTAAACGAACCCTCGGTCAGCTTGTTAGTTGCAGCGCAATCGAAAAAACAGGAGCGGGTCGTTCGACGGGCTACATACTCAAAGACGTCCATGCTCTAGAACTATTCTTGCAATCCACAATACCCGATAGCGAGGCCGCAATAACAAAAGAGGCTCCAAAGGATAAGCTCCTTGAACGTGTAAACCACGCCGAGGATGAAAGCAGAGAGGGGCTCTATGAAGACTACGATTCATTCTCAAGGGACATAAAGACGAAATACGGAGTCTAGTCATATCCCAGAATAGCCTCATCCTTGTTGCCCAAAGTTATTTACGCGTCATTGTGAAGCGATAACCCCTGCGCCGGCAGGGGCAGAAGTATCGTCTGTAGCATTAGCTAGCAGATGACCCGCGTATGTTCCTCGATGGCGACACGATCCTCGGCGGCGACGCCCGGCTCGCACACCACGGCATCCAAACTGTCCAGGCGGCAGAAGGTGTAGAAGTCGCGCTTGCCGATCTTGCTGGAGTCGGCGATGAGGTAGCGTGAATCGGCCTTGCTAAAGGCGAGCTGCTGGATGCGGCCCTCTTCCATGTTAGACGTGGACACGTCGCCGTCCAAAATGCCGTTGGCGCCGATAAACGCCGCGTCGATGCCCAGTGCACGCAGGGTATCCTCGGCCGTTGGCCCCACAAAAGCGGCGGTGCGGCGACGGTACATGCCGCCTACTAGGCACAGGTCGCAGTCTTCGCGCGCCTCGAGCAGGTTAAACACCGAGAGCGAATTGGTCACGATGCGCAGGCGGCACGCCGGCAGCATCGAGGCCATCTGCTCCACCGTAGTGCCCGTGCCCAAAAAGATGGTCGAGCCTTCCTCGATAAGCTCCACAGCACGGCGCGCGATCTGCAGCTTTTCCTCGGCATGCTTGGCGCGCTTTTCGCTGTGCGAATACTCATGGCGCAACATAGCATGTGGACGGCCCTGCGCACTGCGGGCTCCACCGTGCACGCGCTCAATCTCGCCCAGGCTCGCGAGTTCCTCAAGGTCGCGACGAATCGTCATGTCCGAGACACCTAACGCATCAGAAATCTCCTTGACCGAGACCGTGCCCTGCTCTTCGAGCAGCTGGCGAACCCTATCCTGTCGTTCTGCCTTAATCACGATGAATCCTCGCCGTTCTTTGCGCGCATATCATTCAAACAGTAACGAACAAATTGTATCAGACTCGTACGCGTCAAAAATGAACGACCGCACAGCTCCAATCATCACTTTTTTGAGAAAAATACCCCCTGCTTTAGTGGGGTGTAGTGATAATCTTGCCTGTTCGCGCTACAGTTTGTCGGAAATACCTCGATGTTAGGAACCAAATGATCACTTCCGAGCTTTTCGGCACCGCGCCGTGCGGTACCCCCGTTCATCGTTACACCCTCAACGGGCCCGAGATCTGCGTTCGCATTATGGACTATGGCGCCACCGTGTTGGGCATCGACGTGCCCGACATCCCCGGCAACGTGCGCGATGTGGTGCTGGGCTTCGATAAGCTCGAGGATTACTTTGACAACCCCGCCTGCTTTGGCGCGACCATCGGCCCCGTGGCAAACCGCACCGCGGGCGCCACGATCACCATCGACGGCACGGACTGGCATATGCCCGCCAACGAGGGCGCCAACAACCTGCACAGCGATCTTGAACATGGTCTGCACAAGCGCGTATGGGACGTTGAGCTCGACGAGGTCCACAATGCCGTGCGCATGACCACCTCGCTTGAGAACGGTGAGCTGGGCCTTCCCGGCAACCGCACCTTTACGGCCGTGTTTACCGTGACGCGCACCGGCGTCTTTCGTGTCGAGTATGGCTGCGAGAGCGACCGCGCCACCTACGTGTCCATGACCAACCACACGTACTTTAACCTTGCCGGCCATAACGCCGGCATGGACTGCGAGCACTTCTTTGTTGCCAACGCTGCCCACTACCTGCCCATTGATGACCAGAACATTCCAACCGGCGAGATCGCTCCGGTCGAAGGCACGCCGTTTGACTTTCGCGAGCTTCGTCCCGTCGCGCCTGGCATGGAGGCTGACGACCCGCAGATTAAGCAGGCCCGTGGCTACGACCACTGCCTGTGCATCGATGGCTATCAGTACGGTCGCAACCTGCGCCGCGCGATGCACGTCGAGGAGATGTGGACCGGTCGCGAGCTGGACTACTACACCACCGCACCGGGCGTGCAGCTCTACACCGGCAACTGGCTGGGCGACGAGCACGCCAAGGACGATGCCAACTATGGCTGGGGCGCCGGCTTTGCCCTCGAGGCCGAGATGTACCCCGACACGCCGCACCAGCCGCTGTTCCCACAGGGCATTGTGGGCCCGGGTTACCCCTATAGCAATGTGATCGAGTACCACTTTATGAGGCACTAAGCCCATAACGCAATAAATCGCACAGCAGCGCCCGCCGACACCACCGCCGACGGGCGTTTTTCCATCTTTTAGGATCATTTTCGCTGTGACTGTATGAGTGACATATCAAAACTATGCCCATTTACTACGTTTAGCCCGGGAGGCTCGACCATGCACCGGTTTTTTTAAATTCGCGAGCCGTCTACCTGCACTGATAATTGTCCTTGGGGGAAGCGGGCACTGCGGGGGCGCGTCAACAGCGCGCGATTTCCGCGTCGCAGCGCTACCCTGATGCCGAACGCCGGGACGATGACCCACTGACCTGCTGACGCCTCTTCGGCCGTCCTCAAATCCGACCTGTCTCGCCCCGGCTTCCGCGACCCGGAGTCCTGCCATGACCTAATAGGAG
>JAXKFZ010000356.1:0-16651 GCA_036550635.1 Collinsella sp.
GATTTGGCGACATAAAACAAAACAGCCCAGAGGACATAGCCTCTGAGCTGCGAACATTTGGTGGGCGTTAGAAGATTTGAACTTCTGACCTCTTCCGTGTCAGGGAAGCGCTCTCCCCCTGAGCTAAACGCCCGATCAAGGGTGCGCAAGCGCGCAAGGGATAATATAACGGAGCCTGAACTCGGTGGCAAGAACATTTTTAAAAATCGCTTACATTGTGGAATTCGGGGGCTTTGTCATATCCATTTCAAAAGAGCCTGCTGCCGCGATTTGGCTGTCGCATAATGCAAGGCCATTGCGGTATCGAGCTATGGAAAGACGCCTGCGGAATTGTCCTACCGATAAGCGGACAAGCCTCCAACTGGTGCCTTCGCCATGGTAAGGTAAGCCGAATTATTTCCAGGCTGTTTCGGGGGAGTGGAATGAGCAAAGAGTGTGTCGAGCAGGTCGAAGGCGCAGGGGCTTCGGTGCCGATGACCGATATATCGAACATTGATGTGCCCGAGGGCACCGACGAGCTCAGCCGCAACACCCGTCGCGCATGGCGCGACCGCCTGAACAACGCTTCGACGCGCAAGATGATCACGGGCGTCTTGGCTACGCTGGTGGGCGGTTCGTTTTGGGGCTTCTCGGGCACCAGCGCGAGCTTTCTGTTCGATACCTACCACGTCGACACCTTGTGGCTTATGAGCGTGCGTCAGATTCTCGCCGGCCTGCTCTTTATGGCTGTGGTTGTCACGCGCGACCGCGCACGCCTGGTCAAGCTTTGGACCACACCCGCCGATCGCAAGCAGCTGCTGCTCTTTATCGCCTTTGGCCTGCTGTTCAACCAGTTTTGCTATCTTTCGGCCGTGCGCCTGACGAACGCCGGAACCGCGACGGTGCTCCAGTGCCTGCAGCTCGTTATCATCATGGGCTACACCTGCGTGATCGATCGCCGCATGCCGCGTACTCGCGAAGTCATCGGCATTGGCCTGGCTCTGGGTGGAACCTTTTTAATCGCCACCGGCGGCGACCCCACCAGCCTGAATATCTCGCCGCTTGGCCTGGCAGCAGGTCTTATGTGTGCGGTCAGCGCCGCGTGTATGGCGGTGATTCCCGCCAAGATCCTGCCCGAATACGGCAGCCCCATCGTCACGGGCTCGGCAATGCTCACGGCGGGCGTGGTCTCGTGCGTCTTCGTGCAGCCCTGGGCGCATATGCCGGCGCTCGACGCTGCCGGCATCGAGGCGCTCGCGGTGTTCGTGGTTATCGGCTCGTTTTTTGCTTACATGCTTTATATGCAGGGCGTTAAGGACATCGGCTCGGTGCGCGCGAGCCTCATCGGAACTGTGGAGCCGGTTTCGGCGACCATCACCAGCGCCGTTATGCTGGGGACGGTGTTTTTGCCGACCGACCTTATCGGCTTTGTCATGATCATCGTGATGATGTTCCTCACGGTGTAGCTAGCGCCGCCGCCAAGACAGAAAAGGTGTTGTGCCGCATTTTCGCCAATTGATGTCCGTGTCTGGAGTTTAGCTGTCGATGCTCAAAATGCCATAAACTAGCAACGTTATGGACTTTTTCATTGCGACTCAATTGCGAGGATTTCTTTATGGCTGGTAATCACTTTAAGGGCAGCGATAGCGGCCGCCCTGCAGTTCCGCCGCGTCCGAACGGGGCTGGTAAGGCCGGCACGCCGGGCGGCGCTGGACAGGGCGGTTCCGGTAAGCGCGTGTCCCCGGGCGAGACGGCGATGTTTACCGCTCTGTACGAGCAGTCTCAAAAGGCAAAAAAGACCGGCCGTGCAAGAGGGAATGTCTTTGCGGGCGGTGCAACCTCCGCGTCGCAGCCGAGCGGGGCTCCTTCGGTGCCTGCGAACAACGCAGGTGCTGCCAACGCCGCGAATGCTGCCGGCAACGTTAATGCCGGCAAGGCCGCCAACAATACTCCCTCTGCTGGTGGCGCGGGGCTTACGGGTAACCTTGGCACGATTTACACCGGCGCCTCCGAGACTGGCACGTTCGCCCGCCTGGATGATAGCGGTGCCGAGTTTGCGGGCTCGGGTTCCAAGGAAGATTATTACGATTTTGGCTTGAACTACGGTAGCGATGCTTCGTCGAGTTCGACCTCTGACGGTCTGGTCCGTCATCGCCATCGCAAGGGCGAGCGCAAAAAGCGTCACACTGGCGCCATTGTTGCCGCTGTAGTCGCGGTGCTTCTCGTTGTGCTTGGCGCAAGCGGCTTTATGCTGCTTAACTCGGCAAAGACCGTAAAGAGCGAAGCGAAGGAGGCTGTCGAGATCGTCGGTGGCCTTAAGGGCAAGGTCACGTCGGGCGATTTTTCGACGCTGCCTGACGACGCGAAGAAGATCGATGAGCTCTGTAACAGCATGAAGGCGGAGACCTCGAGCCCGCTGTGGGCGGCGGCTTCGTTTATCCCGGTGTATGGCAGCGATATCAATGCGGCCCGCACCATGATTGACGCCCTGTCCGATGTCTCGAGCAATGCGCTGGTTCCCATGGCCGACAACCTCTCGCAGGCTACGCCCGGCAAACTGTTCCAGGACGGCATGATTAACGTGTCCGCGCTGCAGGCGGTCGCCGATTCGCTTTCCAGCAGCTCGAAGGTGTTCAAGAGCGCCAACGAGAAGGTCCAGGGCATTGGCGATACTCATATTTCCCAGGTGACCGAGCTGGTCGATAAGGCCAAGGACGGCTTTGCCACCCTCAACGGTGCGGTTGACGCGGCGGAGAAGGTCGCCCCCGTCCTTCCCCAGATGCTCGGCGCCAACGGCCAGACGCGCAACTACCTTATGTACGCCATGAACAACGTCGAGATTCGTGCCTGCGGCGGCTTTGGCGGTTCGCAGGGCCTGATTTCGGTCACCGACGGTCAGATGTCGATTGGCGAGTTTGTTCCCCGCATTGGACTCAGCGAGGATGAGGCGGTCGAGAGCGTCGACGAAGAGGATGAGGCGCTGTTCGGCAACCACAGCAACCTGTACAACTCGGGCAATACCTATTCGCCTGATTGGCCCCGCAACTCGCAGCGTGTCGCCGCGCTGTGGAAGTCCCAGTATGGACAGGACGTTGATGGCGTCATCGGTATCGACCCGGTGTTCCTGCAGTATCTGCTGGGCCTGGTCGGTAACGTGTCACTGCCCGACGGAACGGTTGTCGACGGCACCAACGCCGCAAAGGTCCTCATGCACGATGTGTACTGGAACTATCCGGTCGAGGAGTCGGACGGCATCTTTGCATCCGTCGCCAGCGCTGCCTTTGACAAGATTCTTGGCGGTATCGGCGACGTCGATGTTGCGAACCTTGTCAGCGCCGTTGAGCGCGGTGCCGAAGAGGGCCGCCTGATCGCGTGGATGAGAAACGATGATGAGCAGAATGCCATCAAAGAGACGGGCATTGACGCTTCGCTGCCCGATCCGGATGATCCGAGTGCCGATCCCGTTGCCGGCGTTTACTTTAACAACCTGAGCTTCTCCAAGCTCGACTGGTATCTGAACGCCGACACTCAGATTGGTCAGGGCGTGAAGAACGGCGACGGCACGTGCTCCTATCGCATCACCGTTACCCTGACGAACATCATGACGCAGGAGGAGGCTGGCAAGCTGCCCGACTACGTTGCGGCGAGCGCACCCGATGCCGCGCGTGACGACGAGCGTCTGAATGTCTCGTTGTTTGCCCCGACGGGTGGCAACATCAGTGACCTTACGGTTGAGGGTACCCAGTTTGGTCTTGGTGCCGCTACGTGGCATGGAATCCCCTTCTATTCGGGCACCGTTGACCTGCATGCTGGCGAGACGACGACGATCACGTATACGCTGACCACGTCGGCCGAGGCGGGGGACAAGCCGCTTACGCTGCGTCAGACCCCTACATGCCAGGCGGCTCGCGACAGCGCGTCGGCGTAGGGTTTTTCTGGTAGCGCAGATAATCGAGTACCATTTTGGGGCGGACAGGCAATCTGTCCGCCCCTATTTTGTAAGGAGGGCGCATGAAGTACTTTGGCACCGACGGCTTTCGCGGCGAGGCCAACGTTGGGCTGACGGTAGAGCACGCTTATAAGATTGGCCGTTTTGTGGGCTGGTATTACGGCGCCAACCGCAGTGCTAAGGCGCGCGTTATCGTGGGCAAGGACACACGTCGCTCGAGTTATATGTTCGAGGCGGCGCTGGTGAGCGGTCTGGTCGCGAGCGGTGCGGACGCCTATATGCTGCACGTGATCCCGACGCCGGGCGTGGCGCATCAGACCGTGGAGGGCTGCTTCGATTGCGGCATCATGATCAGCGCGAGCCACAACCCGTTTTGCGATAACGGCATTAAGCTCGTCAATAGCGACGGTTTTAAGATGGACGAGGACGTACTGGAGCTCATCGAGGATTACATCGATGGCAAGAGCGAAGTTCCGTTGGCCACGGGCAACCACATCGGTGCCACGGTGGACTACATGCAGGGCCGCAACCGCTACATTGCTTCGCTCATTGCAAGTGCGAACTTTTCGCTGCAGGGCGTCAAAATCGGTATCGACTGCGCCAACGGCTCGGCTTCCTCGGTGGCCAAGCCGGTGTTTGACGCGCTCGGTGCCGACGTGCGCGTGATCAATGCCGCGCCCGATGGCTTTAACATCAACGTCGACTGCGGCTCCACGCATATGGAGCGTCTGCAGCGCCATGTGGTGGAGCAGGGCCTGGACGTGGGCTTTGCCTACGACGGCGATGCCGACCGCTGCCTGGCCGTGGACGAGCGCGGGCGCGTGGTCGACGGCGACCAGATCCTGTACGTGTGCGGCGTGTATCTGAACAAGCACGGGCGCCTCTCGGGCGGTACCGTGGTGCCGACGATTGCCAGTAACTTTGGCCTTGTCAAGTCGCTGGAGCTTGCCGGCCTGAGCGCCGTGACCAGCGGCGTGGGCGACCGTCACGTGTATGCCAAGATGCGCGAGGGCGGCTACAGCCTGGGCGGCGAGCAGACGGGCCATACGATCTTTGGCGATATCGAGCGCACGGGCGACGGCATTATGACTTCGCTGCGCGTGATGGAAGTGATTCGTGCCGAGCGCGAGACGCTCTCGCAGCTCACGGCTCCGTGCAAGTTGCTGCCGCAGGCGCAGGTGGCCGTGCGCGTGGCGGACAAGGACGCCACGCTCGAGAACATGGGCGTGCAGAACGCCATCGCCGAGGCCGAGGCTGCGCTGGCAGGCGAGGGCCGCGTGCTCGTGCGCAAGAGCGGAACCGAGTCGGTTATCCGCGTGCTGGCCGAGGCGCCCGACCAAGCATCCGCCGATGCCGCCATGAAGCGCATCGCCAACGCGCTCGAGGCTCTTTAGTTACGCGGTTTTACCAAACCGCGTAACTGCTCGACGCTGCAAACGGCCCCAAGCGGCAATCTGACGTTCAATTTCAAGGGTGCGACCAGAAGGTCAGCGCCCTTTCATTTCACGTCACCTTGCTCGCTTGGGGCCGTTTTCGCTGACGTTGCCAAGATATCGGCGTCAACGAACTAGTCATTGGGTACCTAGTTATTGGGTGAAAAAAAGGGGACGCTGCGGATTGGTTCCGCGGCGTCCCCTTTGCGTTGGCGTGTCGGTTATGCCTTACAGCTCGTAGAGCGTGGTGAACTTGTCCTGCAGGTAGCTGCAGTAGTAGCGGGCATCGAACGCCATGCCGCAGGCGCCCTTGATGAGCTCCGGCGCGTCCTTGGCGCGTCCCCACTGCCAAATGCGCTCGCCCAGCCAGGCGCGAACGGGCGCAAGGTCGCCGCTCGCGCAGGCGCCGGTAAGGTCGACGCCGTCGCGGCACATGGCCGGCACGAACATGGCGTCGTAGGCGCTGCCCAGCGCATAGGTGGGGAAGTAGCCAAACGAGCCGCCGCTCCAGTGCGTATCCTGCAGGCAACCACGCGTGTCGTCGGGAACGGGGATGCCCAGGTACTCGTTCATAAAGCGATTCCAAAGCGCGGGGATATCCTTGGCTGTGGCCTCGCCGGCAAACAGCATGCGCTCGATCTCGTAGCGCACCATAACGTGCAGCGGATAGGTGAGCTCGTCGGCCTCGGTGCGGATCAACGACGGCTGCGCGATGTTCACGGCGCGGTAGAGCGTGTCCTCGTCGACGTCGCCGTAGACCTCGGGCGCGTGGCGGCGCAGCACCTCGAGCAGCGGTCCCATAAAGGCGCGGCTGCGACCCACGGTGTTCTCGAAAAAGCGGCTCTGGCTCTCGTGGATGCCCATGGAGGTGCCGCCCTCAAGACAGGTGCGCGCATAGGCGGGATTGACGCCCAGCTCGTACATGGCATGTCCCGCCTCGTGGATGATGCTGTAGACGTTGGAGATGCAATCGTTCTCGTAGATGTGTGTCGCGATGCGCGCGTCACCCACGGCAAAGCCCTCGCTAAACGGGTGTTCGGTAAAGGCAAGCGTGGTGTCGTTCAGGTTCAGGCCGACGAGCTTCATAAGGTCGAAGCTCATGGCGCGCTGGGCGGCCTCGGGCACGCGGGCGTGCAAAAAGTCGGCAGCGGGCTGCTGGCCGCGCTCGCCGATGGCGTGCACGAGCGGCACGACCGTCGCCTTGACCTCATCGCAAAACGCATCGAAGCTCTTGGCGGAAAGGCCGCGCTCGTACTGGTCGAGCCAAACGTCGTATGGGTCGCGCTTGGGGTCCATGAGTTCGGCCTGATGCTTAAGTTGGGCGACGATTCTATCCACATAGGGCTCAAAACTCGCCCAGTCGTTGGCCGTCTTGGCCTTGTGCCACACGGCGTCGGCCTCGCAGGTGAGCCTGGTCCAGGCCTCGGCCTCCTCGGTAGGAATAACGCTTGCCTCGCGCTGGTCGCGGCCGAGCACGCGGATCTCGTCGAGCAGCTGCGGGTCGTCTACGTGTCCGCCTGCAACCGTCTCGCGCGCTAACGAGCGTACGAGCTCAACGGACTTCTCGCTGGTCAGTAGCTTGTGATGCTCGCCGGCAAGCGTGCCCATGGCGTCGGCACGGGCGGCAGCACCGTTGGCAGGAGCAATCGTCGCTCCATCGAACTCGGCAATCTTGAGCAGGTACTCGCGAGTCCACAGCTTGCCCTCGAGTTTGCGGAACTTTTTGACGGCCTTGTCGACTTTAGCGGCCTTGACGCCCTTGGCGGCCTTTGCCACGGCGGCCTTGGCCTTCTTATCGAGTTTCTTTCCCATACCGTATCCTTAATCTCGCAGGCCGAGCGCCGCAGGCGGGTGCGCGGCCAGTTTGCACAGCTAGCTGCCTTGTACCCAGCGCGAACAAAACGGAACGCGGCGATGCGCTCGCGAAATGTGTTATCCTATAGCCCAATGCGTTGACGGAGAGGGTTTTGCCCGCCGCGTCGCCGGCAAGAGAGGGAAGGTCATGGGCTGCAAGCCTTCCTGCGGTGGCAAGGGCCAAGCGTTCACTCCCGAGCAGCGACCTCAACGGGCACGCGGCCAGTGGCAGCAAAGTCCCAGTAGGGAAGCCGTGAGCCTCGCGACAAGAGGCACAGAGTGGGCGCGGCGGGCCAGACATCCGCCGGGTCAAACAAGGTGGTACCGCGGAATTCAACCGTCCTTGGGCAATGTACATGCCCGAGGGCGGTTTTTTTGTTACCGAACCGGGCCGCGCATCCGCAACATCGGGCGGCGTCAGCCGTCCCGGAGCGCGGATGTGCGAGAGACGAAAGGGAAGACATGAGTCTGATTGATGATCTGGTCAAACTCGAGGAAGAGGCCAAGGAGCTCGTCACTAGCGCTGACGACGCCGCCAAGCTCGAGGCCGCGCGCGTTGAGCTGCTCGGCCGCAAGGGCCGTATCACCGGCCTGATGCGCATGATGGGCAAGCTCGCCCCCGAGGATCGTCCCATGATGGGCAAGCGCGCCAACGAGATGCGCCAACTGATCGAGGGCATGCTCGACGAGCGCACCACCGAGATGAAGGCCGCCGCCCTCAAGCACGCACTCGAGCACGAGGCCGTCGACATCACGCTGCCGGGCATCCGTCCGCAGATCGGTCACCAGCACCTGATCAAGCAGATCATCGAGGAGGCCGAGGACATCTTCTGCGGTATCGGCTACACCGTCGAGTCCGGCCCCATGGTCGATACCTCCTACTACAACTTTACCGCGCTCAACGCGCCCATGGATCACCCGAGCCGCTCGGCTCGCGACACGTTCTATGTGGTCGACAACAACCCCGGCAGCGTCGCGCACCCCGAGGCTCACGCCCACGGCGAGTCCGACGTGCTGCTGCGCACCCAGACCTCGGGCGTGCAGATCCACACCATGGAGTCGCAAAAGCCGCCCATCTACATGATCTGCCCGGGCACCGTCTACCGTCCCGACACGGCCGATGCCTGCCACCTGCCGCAGTTCAACCAGATCGAGGGCCTGGTTGTTGACGAGGGCATCACCTTTGGCGATCTTAAGGGCACGCTCGACTACTTTGTTAAGTGCATGTTTGGCGAGGATCGCAAGACGCGCTATCGCCCGCACTTCTTCCCCTTCACCGAGCCTTCCTGCGAGGTGGACGTGAGCTGCCACGTGTGCGGCGGCAAGGGCTGCAACTTCTGCAAGCACAGCGGCTGGATCGAGATCCTGGGCTGCGGCATGGTCGACCCCAACGTCCTGATCAACTGCGGCATCGACCCCGAGAAGTACACCGGCTTCGCCTTTGGTATTGGCGCCGAGCGCGTCGCGGCACTGCGCTACGACCTGCCCGACCTGCGCACGTTGATGACTGGTGACATGAGGTTCTTGAACCAGTTCTAGAACGCTTTCTTCTTAGTTGCAGTTTCCGGCTCAAAGCCGCATTTATGAAAGGAGACCAGTTAGATGCGCGTTTCTTACGACTGGCTCAAGACCATGATCGATATTCCGGAGGATCCCAAGACCCTTTCGGACGAATATATCCGTACCGGCACCGAGGTCGAGGCGATCGACACCGTGGGCGAGTCCTTCGACCACGTGGTGACCGCCAAGGTGCTCACCAAGACCCCGCACCCCGATAGCGACCACATGTATGTGTGCTCGGTCGACGTGGGCGACAAGAATCTCGACGCCGACGGCAACCCCGCTCCACTGCAGATCGTCTGCGGCGCGCAGAACTTCGAGGCCGGCGACCACATCGTCACGGCCATGATTGGCGCTGTCTTGCCCGGCGACGTCAAGATCAAGAAGAGCAAGCTTCGCGGCGTCGTGTCCATGGGCATGAACTGCTCCGCGCGCGAGCTCGGCCTGGGCGGCGACCACTCCGGCATCATGATTCTGCCCGAGGATACGCCCTGCGGCATGCCGTTTGCCGAGTACGTGGGCTCGAGCGACACCGTGCTCGACTGCGAGATCACGCCCAACCGTCCCGATTGCCTGTCCATGATCGGCATGGCCCGCGAGACCGGCGCCATCTTCGACCGCGATTTCCACGTTGAGCTGCCTGCCATCAAGGCCGAGACCGGCCGCGCGACCGACGACGAGCTTTCGGTCGAGATTGCCGACGAGGGCCTGTGCGACCGCTACGTCGCCCGCATCGTGCGCAACGTGAAGGTCGGCCCCTCGCCCGACTGGATGGTCAAGCGCCTCAACGCCCTGGGCATGCGCCCGCACAACAACATTGTCGATATCACCAACTACGTGATGATGCTCACCGGTCAGCCGCTGCACGCCTTTGACCTGGACACCTTTGCCGAGCGCGATGGCCGCCGTCGCGTGGTGGTCCGCGCCGCCCAGCAGGATGAGAAGTTCACGACGCTCGACGGCGAGGAGCGCACGCTCGACGCCGGCATGGGCCTTATCACTGACGGCGAGCGCCCCGTGGCGTTGGCTGGCGTTATGGGCGGCATGGATTCCGAGATCGAGGACGACACCGTCGACGTGATGGTCGAGAGCGCCTGCTTCAACGCCGGCCGCACCTCGCACACCAGCCGCGACCTGTCGCTGATCTCCGACGCCTCCATTCGCTTTGAGCGCCAGGTCGATGAGACCGGCTGCGTGGATGTCGCCAACATTACCTGCGCGCTGATCGAGGAGATCGCCGGCGGCGAGGTTGCTCCCGGCTATGTCGACGTGTTCCCTGCGCCCAAGACCATCGACAGCATTAAGCTGCGCTTGGCCCGCGTGCATGCCATCTGCGGTGCCGACATCGAGCCCGACTTTATTGAGCGTTCGCTCACCCGCCTGGGCTGCACCGTCGAGCGCGACGGCGAGGACTTTATGGTCACGCCGCCGAGCTTCCGTCCCGACCTGCCGCGTGAGATCGACCTGATCGAGGAGGTCCTGCGCCTGTGGGGCATGGGCCGCGTGACGGCGACCATCCCGGCTGCCAAGAACCACATCGGCGGTCTGACGCGCGAGCAGAAGCTTACCCGCAAGGTCGGCGAGATCCTGCGCGCCTGTGGCCTCAACGAGACCACGACCTTTGGCTTCGCCGCCCCGGGCGACCTGGAGAAGATCGGCATGTCCACCGAAGGCCGCGGCTGCCCCGTGGTGCTCATGAACCCGCTGGTGGCCGAGCAGACCGAGATGCGCCGCTCGTTGCTGCCGGGTCTGCTGCAGTCTGTGGCCTACAACGAGGCCCACGGCACGCCCAACGTGCATTTGTACGAGGTCGGCAGCCTGTTCCACGGCCGCGAGAACGCCAGCCTGCCCAAGGAGACCAAGTCCGTGGCGGGCGTGCTCTCGGGCCAGTGGAGCGAACAGTCTTGGAACATGAAGTATCGCAAGCTGCGCTTCTTCTTTGGCAAGGGCATTGTCGAGGAGCTGCTCGCCCAGCTGCGCATCGAGAAGGTTCGCTTCCGTCCCGTCGAGGGCGAGGGCTACGCTTTCTTGCAGCCGGGTCGTGCGGCCGAGGTTCTGTCCGGCGGCACCGTACTGGGCTGGGTCGGCGAGATTCACCCCGAGGCGCGCGAGGCGATGGGCATCGATGAGGTCGTCGTTGCCTTTGAGCTCGATCTGGACAAGCTGATCAAGGGCGCCCGCAATCAGGAGAACTACCGCGAGTTCTCGCAGTACCCTGCCGTTGAGCACGACCTTGCGATCGTGGTCGACAACGCTGTGACTTGCGAGGATCTTGAGCGCCGCATTACCAGCGCCGGCGGCAAGCTGCTCGAGGGCGTGCGCCTGTTCGATGTCTACCGCGATCCGGTCCGCATCGGAGCGGGCAAGAAGTCCATGGCCTTTGCGCTTACGTATCGCTCCGACGACCACACGCTCACCAGCGAAGAGGTTGAGAAGGCGCACCAGAAGATCGTCACCAAGGTGTGCAAGGGCGTAAACGGCGAGGTCCGCGGATAGGGCTTGCGCTGGGTATAGGCCAGCGGTGGCTGCCGCCGAGTCCTACGTGACCGCTATGCTCGATATAAGGCACTGTTGAGCCTTCATATATGACACGCGCATTACATAACGGCGTGCTGCTTTGTCGGCAGTGCGCCGTTTTGCTATGATAGCCCGCGGCGTGTTACGAATCTGACATTACGTAACACTGGAAAGGTGATTCAAGCGGCGTTGCAATTCCGTGCGCCGATAACCGGGAGGCGTACATGCACATTCCAGATAATTATCTGTCCCCGCAGACCGATGCCGTCATGGCGGTGGCGATGGTGCCCGTCTGGGCTCACTGTATCAAGAAGGTGCGCGCCACGCTCGATCGCGAGCACATGGCTTTCCTGGGCATCTGCGCCGCATTTTCCTTCTTGCTTATGATGTTCAACGTGCCGCTGCCCGGCGGCACCACTGGCCACGCCGTTGGTGGCGCACTCATCGCGCTGCTGCTGGGCCCCGAGGCCGCGGCTATCGCGGTTTCGGTCGCGCTGGCGCTGCAAGCGCTGCTGTTTGGCGACGGCGGCATCCTGTCCTTTGGCGCTAACTGCTTTAACATGGCCTTCGTGTTGCCGTTTGCCGCAGCCATCGTGTTCCGCGCGCTTAACAGCCGTTTGCACGACAAGAGCTGGGGCACCTCGGTTTCGGCCATCGTAAGCGGCTGGGTCGGCCTGTGCCTGGCGGCCCTGTGCGCAGCAATCGAGTTTGGTATTCAGCCGATGCTTTTCACGAATGCTTCGGGCGCTCCGCTGTACTGCCCCTTCCCGCTGTCCATTGCCATTCCGGCCATGATGATCCCGCATATGTTGGTAGCCGGCGTGGTCGAGGGCGTGGCGACTGCCGCGATCTACGGCTTTATCAAGAAGACGGCGCCGAGCGTTATCGTCGGCCCCGAAGCCGCCGATGGACAGCTTGCTGCCGAGGGCGCTGCTGCAAAGAAGACCTCGCTGGTCCCCACGCTCATCTTGGTTGCCGTGCTTGTCGTGGCCACGCCGCTGGGCCTGCTGGCCACGGGTGACGCCTGGGGTGAGTGGGACGCCGAGGGCGCCGCGACCGCCGTTCAGGAGGCTGGCGACGACAGCCTGCAGGCTTCGGTCGGTCTCGACACCCCGACCTTTGCCGACGCTCTGCCTACGGGTGATTACCTGCAGGCCTATTCCGAGGAGCAGGGTCTCGGCTTTGCCGGTCAGGCTGCCATGTATATCTTGTCCGGCGTGATTGGCGTGGCGGTGCTCACCATCGCATTCCGTCTGATCTCGCTGACGGTCAAGGAAAGCGGAGCCCATGGCGATGGTCGAGCTGCCTAGCTGGCTTGCGGCCGAGGAGCGATACGAGCCCACGGGCGCTCGTCATCGCGTGATGCAAAAGAACGTCCTGCACCTGGCGAGCCTGCTTGAGCGGGTTCGCCTGGGTGGAGGCGCGCACGAGGGCGGGTCGATGGTCGACCGCGCCCTTTCTTGCGTTTCGGCTCCGGTGCGCCTGGTGGGGATATTCGTTTGCGTCCTGTGCGTGTGCCTGACACAAAGCCCGCTGTACCTCATGTTGATGGCGGCCATTGCGCTGGTGCTCGTTGCCGTGCGTCCCATACGCGGGCTGCGCGCGACCTTTGTGCCGGCGCTTGGCGCCGCGGGGCTCGCAGTGGTTTTGGCGCTGCCTGCCCTGCTGCTGGGTGCTTCCGCTACGGGCGCCATGCTCAAGATTGCGCTCAAGACCTTCATTAATGTGTCGCTGGTGCTGGGCGCTTCGTGGACCCTCACGTGGAGCCGCATGTCGGCGGCGCTCAAGATGCTGCATCTACCCGACGAAGTTATCTTTACGTTTGATATGGCGCTCAAGCACATCGAGGTGCTGGGTCGTACGGCGCACGATCTGTGCGAATCGGTCATGCTGCGCAGCGTTGGCCGTGCGCCCGAGGGATTTTCGCGTACCGATTCGATCGCGGGTATCATGGGCATGACCTTTATCAAGGCGATGAAATGCAGCCGCGCGATGGACGAGGCTATGCTTTGCCGCGGCTTTGCCGGTGCGTATCCGGCTCCCGCGCGCGCCAGGTTTGGCTGGCGCGATGCGGCCTATGCGGCCGGCGTGGCGCTGCTGACAGTGTTGTGCGCCGTGCTGTAGGCGCTGCTGGTTCCGACTGGGGATGTAAATGGGGAAGGGCGACGTTTTGACGATCGATATGAATAGTGCGGCGGGCACGAACGGTGCGTGCGGCGCCGAGGTCGCGCCGCTCATCGAGCTGCGCGACGTGGTGTTCTCCTATGCGGGCCATACAGTCGTCGATGGCGTTTCACTGCAGGTGGACCGTGGGGAGCTCGTTGCTCTGCTCGGTCCCAACGGCTGCGGCAAGACGACAATCATGCGTCTTATCAACGGCCTTGAGCTCGCGGATGCCGGCGCATACCTGTTTGACGGACGCGTGGTCGATGCGGCGTATCTGAAGGATTTTGCTGCTGCTCAGAAGTTCCACCAGCGCGTAGGCTTCGTATTCCAAAACGCCGATGCCCAGCTGTTCTGCGCCACGGTCGGTGAGGAGGTCGCTTTTGGACCGGCTCAAATGGGGCTGCCGGCAGACGAGCTCGACCGTCGCGTGCACGATGCCATGGAACTGTTTCAAGTTGCCGACCTGGTCGATGCCTCGCCCTATCAGCTTTCGGGTGGGCAAAAGAAGCGTGTGGCGCTGGCGGCAGTCGTATCGATGAACCCCGATATCTTGGTTCTCGACGAACCCACCAATGGGCTCGACGAGGATTCATGCGACATCGTGGTCAACTTCTTGCTGGCCTACGTCGCGGCGGGTAAGACGGTCTTGATGAGCACGCATCACCAGGATTTGGTGCGACGCCTGGGTGCCCGTGCAATCTATATCGATCGATATCACCATGTGGTCGAGGCGCCTTCGCCGTCGTATGGAACCGAAAGCGGTGCTACGGACTAGTTGCTGCGTAGAGCGTGCGTAGCCGCCTGCGCGGCTTTGCCGTGATGGTATAGTTATCCAGGTTTTTTATGGGGGTGGCTATGCCAAGCTGGAACATTCATATCGCTCAGACGGAGCGTTTGCTGGAGCGCACTGGTGCGCTTGCCAATAGCGTGCGCGACCGCAATGCCTTTTTGTTTGGCTGCGTGGTTCCGGATATCTTCGTGGGCTATATGGTCCCTGGCATCGCCGATCCCATCCCGTACCGCATTACGCACTTTGCAAAGCCCGAGCCTATCCCTAAGCCTCGTGAGCATGAGTTCTGGGATACCTATGTGGCACCGTTGCTTAAAGGGGCGCCTGTTGGTACGCCGGCTGCCGCGACCTCGATTGTCGAGGAGCGTGAGCGACTCAATCGGGTACATTATCCCCAACGCTACAAGGATGCCGAGCCGGTTGCCGGTCCCGGTGCTAGCGAGCTTTCGCTCGCGCCCGATGACGTGGCGCAGTCGCTGCTCGATCTGACGCTGGGCGTTTGGTCTCACCTCGTGGCCGATACCGTGTGGAATACGCGCGTGAATCAGTACCTGGAGGCGCACGGCGGCAAGCCGTGCGAGGAATTCCGCATTAAAAAGCAAGGCGACTTTGACTGGTTTGGCAAGACGCTCGGGATCGTTTCGATTCCGCGCGCGACCGATCGCCTGTATACTGCGGCGACGCGTTTTGGTCAGTATCCCATCCATAAGGAGTATGTGCTCAAGACCATTGGCGTTATGCACGAGATTGTACGCGAAAACCCCGGCGAGCCCGACCATCCGCCATACCGCCTGCTGACCGAGGAATTCTTCGACGCGACGTTTACCGAGGTCATCGAGCTGACCGAGGCGGGTTTTGCCGCCCGTGTCGAATCGCCCGATGTGCCTGCGCTGCCCCTGATTGCTAGCTGCTAGCTGGCCGGCCCGGCAGTGAATAGCTCAACCCAATCGACAAGTAGCTCTTGCCGTAAGGTATCTTCGGCAATGCGCTCCTGTTTGGTCTTTGGGATGTGGGGAAGCCCGGCCTTTTTATGGATGAGCTCGGCTATGTGGTCGAAGCTCTTCTTCTCCTTGATCTGGTCATAGGTAATTTGGATGACGTCGTAGCCCATGCTTGTGAGTGCGGTGGCGCGCTCGGCATCGGAGAGGCTCGCGGCTTCGCTGTCGTGGGCAGAGCGGCCTTGGCATTCCAGAATGACGCCCATGCTGTCGGTGGCGCTTTCGATGAGGATATCGGCGTAGCAGCAGGTTTTGTCATACAGCGAACGTGCGGCTTCACTGAGCGGGATGCGCGCGTTGTTGGCGATCTCGATGCCCTGACCGCCCTCGTCGCGGGGGAGCGAGATAAGCATGGAGGTCTGTACTTCGAAGGGCGAGGCGGCCTGCCCCGTCATGTGCTCGGCCGCCCAGCGCAGTTGTTTGACGCCGCGCAGGCCTGCGGCTTGCTTGGCGAACGCGGCGATATCCGTTGCGGTAAGAAGCGGCGTGCGCTTCCACAAGTTGGTGTCATTGCCCTTGGTGTCGTTAACTCGCTCCCACCCGCAGTTGGGTGGAATGAACTTAAGCGAAATAGCTTCATCGAGTTGTTGTTGCGTTCGCTCGCAGGGCTTAAACACTGCAAAGGAGCCGCACATCTCGTAGCAAGCCATGAGTAACTGGTTGCGTGAAACCTGCGTAGCAAGGTTGAGCAGCGTGAACTCCGGTGACGTGACATCAAACCCATGTTCAGTCTGCCTAAACGACCCCGGAGGTGGTTCTTGGGTCAGGAGGTGCGATTTAAACAGGCTTCGCGACCCGGATTGTGCCCGAGTGAATACAAGCCTGTGAAGTGGTGCGTGAAGCAGGTCTTTTACAACTGCATGACTTCCGAGGCCACAACATCTGCGATCCATATTGCCAAGGCTAATGGCGGGGTAAAGGCCTAATACCTGCGGCGGGATGCGGTAGTAGTTAAAGGCGGATTGCCCACAAAGCGTCAGGTCCATAATGCCCTCCTGGCCGAAATCATCTCTTTGAAGCGAGTGATGCCAGCGTCAATCCGGAAGTATGCGGCAAAATCTGAACCCTATGAGCGGACCTGGCTTTTGAGGCTAGTTTATCAGGCATTTTGTTGCGAAAAAACAGGGTGTGCTCGGAGGTTCCAGAATTTGCCGCATACTTCCGAAAACCAGGTCGATTTGGTTCTTGCTAAAACGATTTATCAGCCCTGTGTGAGGTGTGGGTTTGCCACCGGGCGAACACTTTTAGCGCTTGGGGCTTTATTTTTGGCTCTGTTAGACCAGGATTGACATACATGTGTCCCCACGGTGCCATATCGTTGACCCCATAGACCGCGATGATGGGGGCAGCATGAACGCCGAAGACCTGGTCCTCAACTTCAAGAAGGGCATGGCGAACCTCAGCA
>JAXKFZ010000357.1:0-2039 GCA_036550635.1 Collinsella sp.
CCCGAGGTTATGGCCGAGCGCAGCCGCCGTATGCGGGCCGCCGCACAGGAGCTCGCCATTGCCGACGCTCGTCGTCGCGTGGGCACGGTCGAGCGTGCCGTGCTCGAGTATGGTGACAACCTGACGCTCGGCTCGTTCCATCATGCCCGTCTTGACGATACCTGTGGACTTACAGCCCCGTGCCTGCTCGATGTTGCTATCATCGGAGTCGATGATTCCGGCTTGGTCCATGCACGCAGGGAGGTTCATGGAAGCCTCGAAGATTAGACTTACCGTTCCCGAGGGAATTGATCCCTCGCGCGTTTTGGGCGTCGGCGACGGCGTTCTTCGTGCGCTTGAGAGTTTGGTTCGCGCTCACGTGGTCGCCCGTGGCGATAGCATCGCCGTGAGCGGTGACCCGGATGAGGTCGAACTCGTGGCGCGTTTTTTCGAACACGCTTTTCGCGAGGCGGCCGCCGGGCGCACGCTGTCTGTCGACGATGTCTCTCGCTGCCTGGCTGTCTTGCGCGACGGTGAGCACGAGGCTACGTCGCTTCGCGATGACGTGCTGCTTTCGTATCGCGGCCGCGTCATTCGCCCCAAGACGCTCGGGCAAAAGCGCTATGTGGATGCCATCCGCTCGCATACCATCACGTTTGGCTTGGGTCCTGCCGGTACCGGTAAGACCTATCTGGCTATGGCGCTCGCCGTTGCCGCGCTCAAGCGTCACGAGGTGGGCCGTCTGATCTTGACGCGTCCGGTTGTCGAGGCGGGGGAGAATCTGGGCTTTTTGCCCGGCACCCTCGAGGAAAAGATCGATCCCTACATGCGTCCGCTTTACGACGCCCTATTTGACATGATGGATCGCGAGCGCACCGATGAGCTTATGGAGCGCGGCGTGATCGAGATCGCCCCGCTTGCCTACATGCGCGGCCGCACGCTGAGTGATGCCTTCGTGGTGCTCGACGAGGCGCAAAATACCACGCCCGAGCAGATGAAGATGTTCCTGACACGCCTTGGGTTCAACTCCAAGTTCGTGATTACCGGCGACCTGAGCCAGCGCGACCTGGTGGGTCGTCGTGGCGGTCTTGCCGACGTTGAGCAGATTTTGGGCCGTGTCGACGATGTCGCATTTTCTCACCTCGAGCGTGCCGACGTGGTGCGTCATGCCCTGGTGGGTCGTATCGTCGAGGCATATGATGCTTATGATGACGTGCGCGAGCAGCGCCCGCGCGACCGAAAGGAGTCCCGTTGAGTGTATTGATCAGCAACGATGCCGAGCTCGATACGCTGCTCGACGCGCAGGAGGTGGAGCACATCTGCGAGGTCGTGCTTGCCGCCGAGGGCGTTGAGCGTGAAGTCGAGATTTCCCTTTCGTATGTCGACGAGGACGAGATGCACGAGCTCAACCACGAGTGGCGCGGTATCGACCGCACCACCGATGTGCTCTCGTTTGAATGCGACTCGGCCTTTGACGAGGATATTCCCGCCGACGAGACGCTCGAGCTCGGCGATATCATCTTGGCCCCGCAGGTTATTGCCCGTCAGGCCCCCGGTTTTGGCAATAGCCCCGCTGACGAGTGTCGTCTGATGCTCGTACACGGCATGCTGCACCTGCTGGGCTATGACCATATTGATGACGACGAGGCCGAGGTCATGGAGGCCCGCGAGGACGCCATCCTGCGCGATCTGGCGCTCGAGCGCGGCGAGGACCCCAAGCTAGTCCATGTCGGCCCCATCACCAACCACGCCCACGACTAGGAGCCGTCTATGATTCCCGGATCTAACAAGGACCATCCGTCCTTCTTAAAGTCGTTCTCCTATGCCATGGAGGGCTTCGTTACCGCCGTCAAGACCGAGCGCAACATTAAGGTCATGCTCGTGGCGGGCGTGTGCACCGTCATTGCCGGCTGTATCGTGGGCCTCGACATTGCCGAGTGGGCCACGATTATCATCTGTTGTGGCCTGGTGATTCACGGCGAGCTGTGCAATACCGCCATGGAGGCGATTGTCGACCTCGCGACCCAGGAGCTGCATCCACTGGCCAAGCGCGCGAAGGA
>JAXKFZ010000358.1:0-3982 GCA_036550635.1 Collinsella sp.
GCCTGTACTTTACCGTCTTTACCGAGGACGACGAGACCCACGACGTGTGGCGTTCTCTGGGCGTTGCCGAGGACCACATCTCCCGCCTGGGCGAGGACGACAACTTCTGGGCCGCTGGCCCCACCGGCCCCTGCGGTCCGTGCTCCGAGATCTACTTTGACATGGGCGAGGAGGTCGGCTGCGGCAGCCCCGACTGCAAGCCTGGCTGCGACTGCGACCGCTTCCTTGAGTTCTGGAACCTTGTGTTTACCCAGTACGACCGTCAGGAGGACGGCTCCATGCCGGAGCTGCCGCACCGCAACCTCGATACGGGCATGGGCCTGGAGCGCATGGCCGCCATCATGCAGCACAAGACCGCCAATTACGACGGCGACTTGATGCAGCATCTCATCAAGCTGGGCGAGGAGATCAGCGGCAAGACCTATGACGCCGATGATTACTCCGGCGCCAGCCGCTCGCTGCGCATCATCGCCGATCACTCCCGTGCCGTCGACTTTATGATTTCCGACGGCATCCTCCCCGGTAACGAGGGTCGCGAGTACGTCCTTCGCCGTCTGCTCCGCCGTGCCGTGTTCCACGGTCGCCTGCTGGGTATCGAGGGTGCCTTCCTGACCAAGTTCATCGACGAGGTCAACGCTCAGATGGGCGAGGCCTATCCTGAGCTGCTCAAGAACGTCGCGCTCGTCAAGGGTATCGTCGCCTCCGAGGAGGAGCGTTTCTCCACGACGCTCGACAACGGTCGCGTCTACCTGGATGAGGCCCTGGCAGCGCTTGCCGAGGGTGCTGTGCTTCCGGGCGATGTTGCCTTTAAGCTGCACGACACCTTTGGTTTCCCCATCGACCTGACCGTCGAGATCGCCGGCACCGCTGGCCACGATGTCGACATGGACGGCTTTACCGCCTGCATGGAGGACCAGAAGGCCCGCGCCCGCGCTAACGCAAAGGGCGATGCCTGGGGCAGCTTCAACGATGTGTGGGTCGAGCTTTCCGACAAGGTCGCAGCGACCGAGTTCGACGGCTATGACAACGATGTGATCGAGGGCGCCAAGGTTGTCGCCATCGTGCGCAACGGCGAGTCCGTCGAGTCCGCTGCCGCCGGCGAGGACGTCGAGGTCGTGCTCGACCGCACCCCGTTCTACGCCGAGATGGGTGGCCAGCAGGGCGATGCCGGAAAGCTTTCCGCCGAGGGCGTTGTTCTTACCGTTTCCGATACCAAGAACCACAACGGCCTGTATGCCCACGTCGCGCACGTTGCCGAGGGCACGCTGACCGTCGGTGCCGCTGTGACCGCCGCGCTCGACGCCGAGCGCCGTGGCTTCCTGCGCCGCAACCACACCGCCACGCACCTGCTCGACGCTGCCCTTAAGCAGGTCCTGGGCGAGCACGTCTCCCAGGCCGGCTCGCTGGTGACGCCCGAGCACCTGCGCTTTGACTTCACGCACTTCGAGGCCCTGTCCTCCGAGCAGCTCAAGGCTGTCGAGGACCTGGTCAACCAGCAGATCTTCGCTTCCAAGCCGGTCGTGACCCGTGTCATGGGCATCGACGAGGCTAAGGCTGCCGGCGCTGTCGCCCTGTTTGGCGAGAAGTATGGCGACGTCGTCCGCGTTGTCTCCGTGGGCGCTGAGGACCAGCCGTTCTCCCGCGAACTCTGCGGTGGCACACACGCTGCCAACACCGCCGAGATCGGCCTGTTCAAGATCATTTCCGAGTCCTCCACGGGCTCCAATGTCCGCCGTATCGAGGCCGTGACCTCTAAGGGTGCCCTCGACTATATGGCCGACCGCCTGGCACTCGTTGACGCCGCTGCTACTGCGCTCAAGTGCCGCGTCGACGAGGTTCCCGCTCGCGTGGAGAACCTGCAGGCCGAGCTGCGCGAGACGTCCAATAAGCTCAAGAAGGCTCTGACCGGTGGCTCCTCCGACGCCATCTCCAGCGCCATCGAGGGCGCCGTCGAGCTGAATGGCTACAAGCTCGTTGTTGCTGAGCTTCAGGGTCTCGAGGCAACTGACCTGCGCAACGTTTGGGATACCGTGCACCAGAAGGTCGCCGGCCCTGTCGCCTGCGTTGTTGCCAGCGTGACTGAGAAGGGCACTCCGGCCCTGCTCGCTGCCGGCTCCGATGACGCCGTCAAGGCCGGTTTCCACGCCGGTAACGTGATCAAGCAGATCGCGGGTCTGGTCGACGGTCGCGGTGGCGGTCGTCCCAACATGGCCCAGGCCGGTGGCAAGAACGCTGCCGGCATCGCCGATGCCCTCGCGGCCGCTAAGACCGCGCTCGGCGCCTAAGAATCTAAGAAGTCGCTGTGGTTGCGCTCGCGCTGGACATAGGGGAGACCAGGATTGGCATCGCCGTCTCGAGCCGTGATGGCAAGATGGCGATGCCTGTCAAGGTGCTTCCGGCTGCCGAGGTCACCGGTATGGCCAAGACGTTCCGCTACCTGGTGGAGGACTATGAGCCCGATATCCTGGTAAGCGGACGTCCCCTGACCATGGCCGGTGAGCCCGGCCCTCAGGCCGAGCGCGTTGCCGCTGTGGCGCAAAAGATTGCCGACGAGCTCGATCTTCCGTTGGAGTTTGAGGACGAGCGTCTGTCCTCGCAAGAGGCCAAGCGTATCCTGCGCGAGCAGGGACTCAACGAAAAGCAGATGAGGGGCAAGATCGACATGATTGCCGCCAGCCTGTTTTTGCAGACGTGGCTCGATCGTAAAAACGAGGAGGTTTCGCATGCCTAGTGCTTCCGATCCGCGCCAGCCGAATCGTACACAGCAGCCGGCGTCGCGCCCTGCCCAGCCTGGCCAGCGTCCGGCACAGCCGACGCAGCGCGCAGCTCAGCCTGCCGCGCGCCCGGCGCAGTCCTTCTCTCGTTCGGCCCAACCTGTTCAACGGACGGGTCAGCAGCCTTCTGCTCGTTCGGTTCAGCATTCGGCTTCTCACGCGGCTCAGCAGCCCACTGCTCGTACGGCCCAGCCTGCAGGCGGCACCCGCTTTAAGCAGCAGACACCTACCCAGCGAACGCAGGCCCCCCAATCGCATTCGCATCACGCTCGCGGTTCGCATGGCGTTGCTCCGGCGACCCGCTCGAGCTACAACACGCATGCTCGTCGCGGTGCTCAAAAGAAGAGTTCTCCGGGTCCCATGATCATCGGCGTTGTGGTGTCGGTGCTCGCGCTTGCTGCGATCGCTTTCTTTGTCGTACCGGCCGTCAAGGGCTTCTTTGCCGGTGGGGATACCAAGGTCACGGCTGGTCAGCAGGTTACGGTGACCATTCCCGATGGTGCTTCGGGCGATACTATCGCCTCGATTCTCTCCGAGAACCATATCGTCGAAAATCCCAAGGATTATTATGCGGCGGTGAAAAAGCTCAACGCCGATATGTCGCTCAAGCCTGGTGATTATTCGTTCACCACACTCATGGATGCGACCAAGGTTGTTCAGCAGCTCATGGAAGGCCCCAACGCGGGCTCCAGTGCGCTGACTATCCCTGAGGGCCTGACGGTCGATCAAGTCGCCGACCGTGTGGCCCAGGCCTACGACAGCATCTCTAAGGAAGACTTCCTCAACCAGGCCAAGGCCTCCAACTACGTGGACGACTATAGCTTCCTTAAGGGCGCCGCCAACGATTCGCTCGAGGGTTTCTTGTTCCCCAAGACCTATTCGTTGGGTGATTCGCCGACGGCCGATGGCGTGATTCGCGCTATGCTCGATCAGTTTAAGACCGAGTACAAGTCGCTTGACTTTGCGAGCTGCGAAGCCAAGATCAAGGAACGCTACGGTGTGGAGATGTCCGACTACGACATCGTCAACTTGGCCTCTATCGTTGAGCGCGAGGGCCTCAACGCCGACCAGCGCGCGCACGTGGCCTCGGTCTTCTACAACCGTCTTGCCGGCAAGCTCGATGGTCTGCGCTATCTCAACAGCGATGCGACCATGATGTATGTCACCGGTGGCGAGGTTACCGCCGACGACCTGCAGAGCGATAGTCC
>JAXKFZ010000359.1:0-4905 GCA_036550635.1 Collinsella sp.
AAGATGTGGGATGACATGATGATGCACGTACCAGAATCGGCCAGCTTCCTGAGAATCTCGGAATGCAAGTCCACCCTGCTGGGGTCGAGCGCGTTCATGGGCTCATCTAATAGAAGGTACCGCGCGCCCGTCGCATACGCAATCGCCAGGGTAAGCTGCTGCTTCATGCCCTGGCTCAGAGTGCGGATCCTCATCTTCGCGAACTCGCCTATCTGCGTTTGTTCCACTATCTCTTCGATATCGCGAGCATGCGGCCACATATCGCAAACCATCTTGAGGTGATCTTCCGCACGCAATCCGGGATACAGCAGCGTCCCCTCACCAGGTGCATAGAAGATCATAGAACGGACCTCTCTCGCACCCGTACCCTGCACCTCATCCAGAACGATGCTCCCGTCCACGCGAGGACCCGGCAAACCTGCCATCGCACGCAGCAACGTCGTCTTTCCATGCCCGTTCGGAGCGACGAGACCGTAGACCGTACCCGGGGCAAACTCAGCGTTCACCGAATCTACGAGCACCTTCTTTCCATAAGAGATCGTCAGCGTTTGAAGGTCAATCATCGAGATCATCCCCTTTCGATCTTTGGAACACTCAGGCGCACCATCAACGGAGATACGGCGCCCAAGACCACCAGCAGAGCGCCCGATGCGCCGACGACCTCTCCAAAAGGCATCGCGTTCGTCCCTCGCCCAAGGAACCCAATCGTCCCCACCTGGGAAGCGGAATCAAACGAGGCGAATGGAGCCAGCAGCGCGACGCCCATGCCCACGCTTTCAACATGAGCGCTCAACGAACCCAACACCAAGAGAACCGCGCAAACCATTCCGGTGACAACGGGGTTGCGGCTAATCGCTGCTGTCAACGCAGCGACGACGGAAATCACGCCGTATGCCATGACCAGCAACGGAATACTGCACAACACCGCCTCCCCCACCGTGGACGTTGTCGAAGCTCCCGCCCGAATGAGAGCGACGGGATACTCCGATCCACCCGCACCGTTCTTAATCACGGACACAACGACAGCGGGAACCATCGACACCAAAAGCAGCACCAAGCCAAGCAGGAGAGCCAGCGCAACAGCCGTCAGAAAACGCACATGCGCTGTTGCGGGGATCTGGAGAACCAGAAGGGAACGACACTGCAGGTGGGTGCACGCGAGCGATGTGACAACCACGGGCAACAGCAAAAATAAGGAGGGAAGCGCTGCCTGGAGATACGAAAGGAGGATTAATGGGGGCATCTTCGTACTTAACTCGTAAACCTTGGGGTCCGGCAAGCTCGCGATCGACTCGAGCAGAAGGGCGCGCGCCTCCGCACGAGAAGGAGTCTCCGGCTCGATTCCGATCGATTGCAGGAGAGTCGCATCTGCCGCGCCCAGCTCACCTCGAGCGCGCTCGTACGTCGCAAGGCTTCGAAACCCCTCCGCAGGCATAGGCGCGTACACGAAACCCGAAAGAGCATCCCGCATGTCTTCCAGGGCCGCTTTGCCCTCGACGTCCATATTCGCAGCGTTCTGCTCTAGATACCGATCTATTGAACGGAGCTCCCCATCCCTATACCGAACAGCGGAAACGTTATCAGCGTCAGGAAACATCTCGACCAGAGCCGGGGCCAGCATCGTCGTCGACATTGCAATCGCGCATACGGCGAGGGTAGGAGAACGCAGGAGCAGTTTCCCCATCGTTCTTACGTATGCAACGGCGGAGGCACAAGCGCTCGAACGAGTTGCCGTTCTCGATGCAGTGAAGGAACCTCTCTCAAGACAAATCGGGGATATCGGGCACGCGCAGCCGCTCTTTCCAGCAACGCAAAGCAGGCTAATTGCCAGCACCTCGATCCCGATTGCGCATACGAGGGCAATCGCGCCACGCTCGAAGCAAAGTCCAGGCAGATTCACTATCTGCGTTGTCGGGTACGGGCTATAGGCGCCGACGGTCAACTCAGTGTTCGCATACGTAAGGGGATTCAACAGGGCGAACTCACGTAAAGCGATGGATCTTCCGTAATACCCGGGAACCATCGTCACCCCCATCAGGGCACATACGAACACGATTCCAAGCGTAGGGTTATTGGCAATCTTCACGGCAAGGTGAACGACAAGCGAGATGAACGCTGCCACCAAGAATTGCAAGATGGCCGTCTGCGCGAACACCAGCCAAGCCGGTTTGATAACCGGAGTCGCATATTGAATGTAGCCTATCGGATAGAACGGCGAGCCCGGGCCATTCTTCACAAGCGCGGCGATTATCCCTGGAAGATTGATGGCGAGGACGGCAAGCATTGCAAAAACACTCGCCCATACGCTCGATGCAACAAGTCTACCCAGCTCGCCCATCGGTGCCTGGATGATGAGCTTTTCACGTTTGTTAAGACGCGCGGCAAGGAACGAGACGGCAACGGCCGTTGCGACCCATAGCAAGTACTCCTTCGATCCGTCATAATAGGTGTACTCTCCATCCGATATCTGCAGAAACGGAAGTAGGGGAGAGAGCGGTGCCAAGATAAGACGTCCCGCGGCAAGAGGGTACAGAAGCGCGGGCATGCTTGATGAAGAGGTATAGACACCGTCCTCCCCCGCATTCACAAGCGCATCCGCATAGGATGCTGACAATTCCTGCTCAACACGGGTTATTCCCGACTCGAGGTATTCGACCCGTCCGTCGATGCCAGCCGCGCTCCTGAAGACGGGCAGAGCACAAAGAACCATCAACGCAACAACGACAACACAGAGCGACCTGGAGGAGAGAAGCGACCTAAAGATCGCCTTCGAGATTTTGAGCATATTCATCGCCAACCTTAACCTCATCCAGTCGGAACAGAGGGGCCGAACAAAATGCTCGGCCCTTATTACTTGCCGGCAAAGTCAATTTAACATAAACTGTTAAAAAGTAACCTGAGTTTTTTAAATTCTTCGGAGGTTATTATGAGTTCCGACAATCGCACTCCCCGGCTTCATTCCTTCCGCATCGCATGTGCGATAGCCTCTGCGACCCTTTGCGCCACCGCCATCGCACAAGTGGCGTTCTCCTTAAAGCCAGCAATCAAAGTGCTCGACAACCCTGTAATTGCAGACTCCCCCGCGTATCCAGCCCTTGCGATCTCGACATTGGTCCCTGCCGTCATCGGTATCGCTACGACCATCCTCAGCGCCGTTCTCGTGTGGACGATCAAGAGCGGAGACCCCTTCAAGAAAGGGTCTGCGACATGCTTGAAGGTGCTCGGCATTCTCTTCGTTGTTCAAGCTGCCACCAGCCTCTACGCCGGCTCACTCAAAACCTCCGTTTCGATGTTTGGCGACGAGGGGGCCGTCGGCGCCCAAGAGATCGCTTCATCATTCGATTGGACCTCTCTGGTTCTCGGCATCGTCCTGTTCATGCTTTCCCAGCTCTTCTTGTACGCCCGAGAGCTGTACCTCGACTCCGACGAGATTGCGTAAGGAAACGCCATGCCCGTAATTGTTCGCCTCGACAAGATCATGGCCGAGCGAAAGATTTCCTCGAACGAACTTGCCGAAAGGATTGGAACCACGCCCGTGAACCTGTCCCGTATTAAAAAAGGGCATATTCGCGGCATTCGCTTCAACACACTCGAGCAGCTATGCCTCGCCCTTCGTTGCCAACCCGGAGACCTTCTCGAAGTCATGAGCGAAGAGGATGCCCGAAAGGAGTTCGGACTCGATTGGTCCGCCGAGGATTAGAGGGCGGTCGTACTCGCCCTGCACACGGGGATGCGAATCGGCGAGGTCTGCGGCCTTCGGTGGTGCGATGTGGATTTCGAGACGGGCCTGATCTCGATCAGACACTCGGTGGCGTACGCGAAGGGAATGGGTTCGTTCATCAAGGACACCAAGACCCATGACGCCAGGGGTATCCCCATCGACCCGGTCGGCCTACTCCCCTTCCTGAAGGAGACCCGCGAGATCGACTGCGGAAAGCTGCGCTTGCGCGGCCTTACCGGGGCGGTCGAGATCGGGGACTGCTACATCCTGTCGGAGCCGGGCGCGACCTTCGCGACGACAAGCTATATCCGCAGGACGTTCAAGACGTTCTCGGAGACCAACGGCCTCATGGGCACCAACGACGAGCTGATCACGTTCCACGGCCTTCGCCACACGTTCGCAACGCAGTGGATCCGCCAAGGCGGCGATATCAAGGCGCTCCAATCGATCCTCGGCCACAAGGACGCCATGGCGACGCTCAACGTCTACGCCGACATCGAGCCCATCTCCAAAATCCATAACATGCTGCGCGCCACGCCGTGCCTTTGGCGCGGGCACCTCGGGCCGAGGGTCGATCCGGGTCCCATGTTCCAACAGAGGATCCAGGAGTCCATCGAGACGCTCCGGGCGTTCGGCTACGGCATCACCGAGCCGGACGACCGAAATATCGCCATACGCGACGTGAAGACGAACAGTTGGCTCTAGCTCACCGAGTACGCGGCAGTGCTGGGCCCATCCCAACTGAGGTCACGGTGGTCCGATAGGGGCGCCGCCCGCGGCATGCGCCGCGGAGCGGTATCCCCTACCGAAGGGCGGGGATGCCCTCCGCTTCCAGTTCGGAATCAGCCGTCGGAGGCGTTCGGCTGACTGCGGGAACGGCCTGTCCGCTCAATGTGTTCGGCTGAGATCGGAAATCAACCCAACACGAGCCGGACACGCGCCAGACGGCTCTTCCCCGTACGGCCTTCCCCCTTACGCTCATGTTGCAGGCATGTAACGCCGCAGCGAGCGCGCCTTTTTTGCGCCAGACAGGTACAATGATGAACACTGTACCGTAGCGGAGCGCCCCGCGCGCGCCGCAATCACGCGAAAGGGTTTCCCATGGCCGAGATCTCGTCCTCCCGTATCGTCATCACCGTCCTTGGCAAGAACCGCCCCGGCATCGTCGCCGGCGTCACCCGTGT
>JAXKFZ010000068.1:0-4097 GCA_036550635.1 Collinsella sp.
CCTATCTCCACGGCCTGTTCGACGAACCGGGGGTGGCGCTCGCCCTCGCGCGCTCGCTCGCGCGCATGCGTGGCCTGCCCGAGAGCGTCGTGGGTGCTGCGGGCGCGGCGTCCGCGGCCGATCACCGTGCGCGCGAGTTCGACCGCCTGGCCGACTCCGTGCGCGTGGCGCTCGACATGGAGTATGTCTACCGCATTATCGAGGAGGGCGTATGATCCACGTGTATCATGGCGACGGCAAAGGCAAGACCACGGCGGCGATGGGCCTCGCCCTTCGCATGCTCGCCGCAGGCCGCCGCGTCGTCGTCGTGCAGTTCCTGAAAGACGGCGAAAGCGGGGAGGCGCGCCTGCTCGCCGAGCATTTCGGCGTGCCCGTGTTCGCGGGGAAGGTGTCTGACAAGTTTACCTGGTCGATGACGTCGGAAGAACTTGCCGCGACGCGCGAGCTGCACGATGGGAACCTCGCTTCCGCGCTCGCCGAGCTCGAGGGCGCGCAGGAGGGGCTGCTCGTGCTCGACGAGGCGCTCGACGCGCTTTCGAAGGGGCTTGTCGACGAGGCGCTCGTGGACCGCGCGCTCGATATGTCCGCGCGCGGCGTCGAAGTAGCGCTCACCGGGCGCGCGCCTTCCCGCAAGATCGTGGAGAAGGCCGACTACATAACCGAGATGCGGTGCGAGAAACACCCCTACGCTCAGGGGATAGGTGCAAGGGAAGGAGTGGAGTACTAGATGGATTCCAAGGAGATGGCGCCCGGCCACATCGAGCGGCGCAGCTTCGAGATCATCACCGAAGAGCTCGGCGGCCGCACGTTTCCGCCGCTTGAAGAGCCCGTCGTGAAGCGCGTCATCCACACCACTGCCGACTTCTCGTACGCCGATTCCCTCGTATTCACCCATGACGCCGCGCACTGTGCTCTCGACGCACTGCGCGCAGGGGCCACGGTGCTCACCGACACGAACATGGCGCTCGCAGGCATAAGCAAGCCCGCGCTCGCAAAGCTCGGCTGCAAGGCCGTGTGCTACATGGCCGACCCTAATGTCGCCGCGGCTGCGCGCGCCGCGGGCACGACTCGCGCCGTTGCGAGCATGGACAAAGCTTGCGGCATCGAGGGTCCGCTCATCGTGGCCGTCGGTAACGCCCCCACGGCACTTCTGCGCCTCGCCGAGCTCATGGACGCGGGGAAGATCGCGCCCGCGCTCGTCGTTGGGGTGCCGGTCGGGTTTGTGAACGTGGTCGAGGCGAAAGAGGAGCTACTCGCGCGACGCGTGCCGGCCATCGTCGCGAGGGGTCGCAAGGGCGGTTCGACCGTGGCGGCCGCCATTATGAACGCGCTGCTCTACCAGATCACGCGCCCAGGCGGCCCGAAGTGACGGCGCCCGCATCCGCGCCGGCGCTGCGCATCTTCGCCGGCACCACCGAGGGCCGCCTTCTGTGCGAATGGGCGAGCGGGGCGGGCATCCCCGCCCGTGCCTACGCGGCAACCGAGTACGGAGGCGAGCTTTTGGGCGAGCTTCCGGGCATCGAGGTGCATGCGAGCAGGCTCGACGAGGCCGACATGGAGCGCGAGCTTTCCGGCGCGCGCATCGTCGTCGACGCCACGCACCCCTTCGCTACGCTCGCAAGCGGCAACATCCGAGCCGCTTCGCTCGCCGTGGGTGTACGATGCCTGCGCCTTGCGCGCGCGGCCGAGGCGCTGCCCAAAGGCGTCGTGTCGGTCGCGTCGATCGCCTGCGCGGCGCGCTTTCTCTCCGAGAACCCGGGTCGCGCGCTTCTCACGACGGGGAGCAAGGAGCTTGCTCCCTATACGCGCGTCGCCGATTTCTCGGAGCGCTTCTTCGTGCGTGTGCTCCCGCTGCCCGGTGCTATAACGAAGTGCATCGACGCGGGGTTTTCGCCGTCGCACGTCATCGGCATGCAGGGGCCCTTCACCCGCGAGCTCAACGAGGCGATGCTTCGGCAGGTGGGAGCCCAGTGGCTTGTGACCAAGGACTCGGGAACCGTAGGCGGCACGGCCGAGAAGCTTGCCGCCGCGCGCGACGTGGGAGCGCGCTGCATCGTGGTCACCCGTCCCGCCGAGGGAGACGGGGCCCTTTCGCTTCGGGAAGTGGAAGACGCGCTCTTACGGGAGTTCGCGCGCTAGGCGCTCGCCGCGCCTGCGTTCCCTCCCGCCCGCGAGGAGAAGCGCCTCGAGCAAGCTCGAACCGTACAAGACCGTCATCCGCCAAAAGTTCGAGGACGACGCCCGGAACTGGCGCAAGTAGCCCTTCAATAAGTTGCGGTGAAATAGTGTCTGTTTGCTGCTAAATAGCATATTCAGTCCCTAATTCACCGCAACTTGTTGGTGGTGGCTTACTGGTAGCGTAGGCACTCCACCGGGTCGAGCTTTGCTGCGCGGCGAGCGGGGTAGAAGCCAAAGATTACACCGATGCCGACCGATACGGCAAACGCGATCAACACTGTCGTAATGGAGAAGCTTGGCGTGATCGTCCCGGTAGCTCCAAACTCGCTCATGATGCCCGAGCTTGCGGCAAAGAACGTGAGTCCCCATGCCAGCAGATAGCCAATCAGGACACCCAACAGTCCGCCGGTGACGCACAGCGCCGAGGACTCGGCCAAAAACTGCGCGGTGATATCACGACGACTGGCGCCCAGAGCGCGGCGGATGCCGATCTCGCGAATGCGCTCCGTTACGTTGGTAAGCATCATATTCATAATGCCGATACCGCCGACAAGCAGCGAGATGCTGGCGACAGCACCCATGATGAGCGAAAACGCGCCCATAAAGGAGTTGAGTGCATCGATGGCGCTTTTCATGGAGGTCGCCGATACACTGTTGTACTCATCCTCCTCCTCGATGCCCTTCATCGCGCGCACCTTGGACTCGATGGTCTTGCAGAGCTCATCCATGTCCGTGCCCTCGGCGGCGAGCGCCGTTACGCTGGGGAATGAAGGATTCTCGTCGCCAAACAGGCCGGAGATGGTTTCGCGTGGCATATACAGCGTGAGCGAGCCCATGGAGTCGCTGCCGCCGTCAATCACGCCGACAATCTGCACCTCGCCGTTGGACACCTTGATGGTTTTCCCCAGCGCATCCTGTTCGTTGCCGTAAAGCTGATCGGCGCCGCCGCGGCTGATGAGCGCCACGCGCGAGCCTGATTGAGACTCGGCCTGGGAATAGGTACGCCCCGCAACGAGCTTTCCGGCCCCCACGGCGTCGAGCATGTCGCTATCGACACCCTGTGCCATGACGGTATAGCTTTTATCGCCGGTCTTGTACTCGGTATACGCGCTGTCGACAATGCCGATCTGCTCTATCTGCGGCACCAGTTTTTGAAGCTTCTCGATGTCCGACTCTGTGAGTTCTTGCGACGAATAGATTTGCACCATGCGTGCCGCATTGAGGCCCAGGCTGTTGACCAGGCTGTTTTGGATGCCGCCGATGAGCGAAGTCATGGCGATAACCGAGGCGATGCCGATGACAATGCCCAGGATGGTGAGCAGGCTGCGCCCCTTGTTGGCCTCGAGCGAGTGAAGGGCTTCCTGGATGAGATCGCGGGCGCTCATGCCATCTCTCCTTTCGGCGGGTTGGCGGAGGCGGAAATCATGGGCAGGCTATCCACGGCGCTGCGCAGGGTCCGCGGTGCATGTGGAATATACGCGCCATCGTGAATGCGACCGTCGCGGATGGTCACGGCACGGTCGGCCTCGGCGGCGATGCCGGGGTCGTGTGTGATAAGCACGATGGTTTTGCCGCGCTTCTGGAGCTTATGGAAGGTCTCCATCACAAGCGCTCCGGTAGCGGAGTCCAGGTTTCCCGTCGGCTCATCGGCCAGGATGATGGGCGGGTCATTGACGAGGGCGCGCGCGATTGCGACGCGCTGCATCTGGCCGCCCGAGAGCTCGGATATGCGGTGGTCCCAGTGGTCGACGGGCAGCGTGACAGCCTGCAGCGCGTGAACGGCGCGCATTTCGCGCTGGCTACGGGGCACATTGGTGTAGGCCAGCGGCAGCATGACGTTTTCGATAACCGACAGGCGCGGCAGCAGGTTGAAGCTCTGAAAGACAAAGCCAATGCTCAGGGCGCGAACTTCGGTGAGC
>JAXKFZ010000360.1:0-10446 GCA_036550635.1 Collinsella sp.
CCTTCCTGGAGGAGCCCTACGAGAAGACCCCCGAGCACGACGCCCTGATTGCCAAGATCGATGCCTGCAACAAGGCCGACGCCGAGGCTCAGGCTGACCCGCACTTCTTTGACGAGTTCCTCGAGAAGTGGGACCGGGGCGAATACCACGACTAGCGGGTATCCGGCGTAATTTACTAGTCCGTTGACGGCTCGCGTTTCTGTGAGGGGGCGCGGGCCGATTTTCTATCAGCCCTATTCACTCGGCGGGCTGGCGAACGAAAGGGAAGGCTCCTATGGAGTTTGTTCTTGATAACGGTTTGATTCGCGTGGCACTGGGCACGGCTGGCGGATCGTTCACTTCGATTAAAGCCAACGGTCGCGAGTACCTGTGGCAGGGCGATCCGGCGGTCTGGTCGGGCCAGGCACCCATTTGCTTTCCGATTTGCGGCGGCCTTCGTGACGGCCGCGCGATGACTATGGGCGGCCGCGAGGTCAAGCTTGCCCGCCACGGCTTTGCGCGCAAACAGGAGTGGAAGCTCGAGGAGCAGAGCGACAACATGGTTGCGCTGAGCCTAAGCTCTGCCGACCATGCTGAGTTGCTCGAGCAGTACCCGTATCCGTTTAAGATCGTTGCTCGTTACACGATCGATTCGGAAAAGGTGGCCGTGTCGTACGAGGTGACCAATGAGGGCACCGAGGACATGCCATTCTTTGTGGGCGGTCACCCCGGCTTTAAGTGCCCGCTCGACGAGGGTGAGTCCTATGACGACTATGAGCTCCGTTTTGAGCAGCGCGAGGTCGCCGAGCTCTGTACTGCCGTTCCCTCGACGGGCCTGATTGATGTTGAGCATCGCAGCAAGAACCCCATGATCGGCCATGACCTGCCGCTTACCCACGAACTCTTCGACTTCGCGGAGACCATCTTTGACGTGCTCGAGAGCCGCGTGGTTACGTTGACCAAGAAAACCGAGGACAAGGGCGTGCGCCTGACGTTCCCCGATATGCCGTACCTGATTGTATGGAGCAAGCCCGAGGGCGACTTTGTGGCTGTTGAACCGTGGGGTGGTCTGTCCACCTGCTCCGACGAGGACGATATTCTGGAGCACAAGCGTGGCTGCCTGGTGGCCAAGCCGGGAGAGACCGTCACCCGCGGCTTTGAGATCGAGATCCTTTAACGAGTTATCGTATGTTTGGGGCGGGTTATGCCGCCCCGGAACAGGAGTTCAACATGATTCTGACCGTTACCATGAACCCGTCGATTGATACGCGCTATCAACTCGGCAAGCTGATCATCGACGACGTTAACCGCGTGACGCCCGAAAAGACCGCTGGCGGTAAGGGCCTCAACGTGAGCCGTGTGCTGCTGCAGCTGGGCGACGACGTGCTCGCGACCGGCCTGCTCGGCGGCCACATGGGTGCCTATATGGCTGAGCTTATGGATGCCGACGGCGTCAAGAACGACTTTGTGCCCATCGCCGGTGAGACGCGCATTTGCCTGAATATCCTGCACGAGGGCAATCAGACCGAGCTTTTGGAGAGCGGTCCGCAGATCGCCCCGGCCGAGCTCGAGGCCTTTACGGCCAAGTTTGCCGAGCTTGCAGCGAAGGCGGACGTTGTGACGCTTTCGGGCTCGCTGCCGCGTGGGGTCGATGCCGGCTACTATGCCGAGCTCGTCAAGATCGCCGAGGAGGCGGGCGCCAAGGTGCTGCTCGACACTTCGGGTGCATCGCTGGAGGCCGCGCTGGAGTCCGACGCTAAGCCTGAGCTCGTAAAGCCCAACCTGACCGAGATTAACGGCCTGCTGGGTACGTCCTTTACGACCGATGATGTCGATGCCCTGCGCGAGGCGCTTGCCGCCGATGACCGCTTTGCCGGTATTCCCTGGGTTGTCGTTTCGATGGGCGCTGCCGGTTCGGTGGGCTTCCATGAGGGCCGCGCGTTCCGCGCCAAGACGCCCGCGATTGCGGCTGTGAACGCGACGGGTTCCGGTGACTCGACCATCGCCGGCTTTGCGCATGCCATTGCTGCTGGTGCCGACGATGTCACGGTGCTCAAGACCGCCAATACCTGCGGCAAGCTCAACGCCATGGATCCCAAGACCGGCCATCTGGTCATGGACCGCTGGGACGAGATCTTCAACAACGTTGAAGTAACGGAGCTTTAAGGTTACGACGTTTTACCAAACGCCGTAACTGGCCGACGCTGCGCGGGCCGCATTTGGACAATCTGACGTTCAACTTCAAGGGCGCGACCAGAAGGTCAGCGCCCTTTCGTTTCACGTCACCTTGTCTCAAATGCGACCCGCTCGCTGTCGTTGCCAAAACATCGACGTAGTCATTGGGGACGTTCTTGTTTGACTAGTCATTTAAGAACGTCCCCAATGACAACTCCGATGACTGTTTTGCAGCTGTATGCGCCTCTTTCTCCTCCTCCTTAATCTCTCAGTGGATGAGGAAGATGAATGCTGCGCACAGGGCGATGATGCCGCCGACGGTTGCGATTTCGTGCCAGTCGCGCACGATGACGGTACGGAGGATCTCGCTTCCCAGCTTGAACTCCAGACCCATGGCCAGGCCTTTGGCCAGCGTGAGCTTGGTGGCGGGGAGCGTTTAAGATAGAGCTGGAATCCGCGCAGGCCGGAATAGATGATGATTCTGACGCCGATGAATTCGAAAAGCAGAATGGCAATCTCGACGATTTGTTCCATGAGTGTGTCGAGTGCGAGAAGAATATCAGCCATACCTGTCGTTCTTCCGCCTGTTCAAAAGCACAATCGGTCACAATGCCTTTAACGGCTAAATCATACCCTGTTTATGCACGGACGAATCTTGTGGGCTAATGCCGGGCGCTTGTGGGCCTCCGTTTCGTCGACAAAGGTTTGTTTTGCCAAAACAACCTGCACAAAACGGGTAGACGGCAGTCGCGCCCATTGGACTGTTTGATTTAATTCCACATTCGTAATCTGACCTTGTCAAATAAAGGCGAGCGCCATAGGAGGCGCTCTCAGACAAGGAGGCAGATAATGTGTGAAAAGATGTGGGCGGGCGTCGTTCATGCTAAGGACGACATTCGCTATGAACAAATTGATAAGCCTGAGCCCAGGGCTGGAGAAGTTCTGGTGAAGGTCAAATATTCCGGTATCTGTGGTTCGGATGTCCCTCGTGTGTTGGGCGACGCATGCCATTACTATCCCAACGTGCTTGGTCATGAGTTTTCCGGCACGATCGAGAGCGTTGGCGAGGGCGTTGAGGGCCTTAATCCTGGAGATCGCGTTGCCGGTGCACCACTCGTTCCTTGCATGAAGTGCGAGGACTGCCAGCGCGGCGATTACTCGCTTTGCAAGCACTACAGCTTTATCGGTACGCGTCAGTTTGGTAGCTTTGCGGAATATGTCTGCATTCCCGCCATGTGCGCCGTTAAGTTCGACGAAAGCGTGAGCTTTGAGCAAGCCGCGCTTATTGAACCCACGACCATTGCACTCCACGGCCTTGAACGTCTGGACTATGAAGGTGGCAAGACGGTCGCTGTCTTAGGAGGCGGAACCATAGGTATCATTACGGCACAGTGGGCTCGCGCTTTCGGCGCCCGTGAGGTTACGGTGTTCGATGTAATCCCGGAGCGCTTGGACTTTGCTAAGAAAATGGGCGCCACGAGCGTTGTGAACTCCATGGATGAGGACTGGAAAGACCAGGTTGCCACCATTACCGACGGCCGCGGATATGACTATGTCTATGAAACTGCGGGCGCCAACGCAACCATGCATATGGTCTTTGAAGTCGTGGGCAACAAGGGTCAAGCGTGTCTGATTGGCAAGCCTACGCGCGAGCTAACCTTTACCGTGGCGGAATGGGAGAAGCTCAACCGTAAAGAGTTCACGCTTACCGGGTCTTGGCTTGGATATACCGCGCCGTTCCCGGGACATGAATGGACTCTTACGGCAGAGGCGTATCGCAACGGCATGATCCCCTATGACGAGGGACACATTTTTGACAAGTATCCACTCGCCAAGATTTCTGAGGCGTTTGACCAGTTCCGAACCCCCGGCCTGGTCAAAGGCAAAATTCTCATTGATTGTGAGCAATAGGAGCTCGCAAAGATACATATGTGGCGAAAAGCTGCCACCGACTGCTGCCGGTGCCTTCGCCGCTCAGCCATCACCAAAAAAGAAACTGGAGGGTAGTCCCCTCCTCGAGAAAACAGATATGGAAAGGAAACAATCATGACTACGACGGCAGACTGGAAAGACGGAGAGAAGATTATCGGCGCCTGCATGAATTGCGCTGAGTACACCAATCTTGAGAAGACGATTGCCGAGCTCGATGCCGCAGGCGTTGACCTGTATCATCTGGATATTATGGATGGAACATTTGTCCCCAACATCGCGCTTGGCCCCCAGGACGTTCAGGCGATAGCAAAGCTCACCGGTAAGGTCTGCGATGTGCATTTGATGGTTCAGGACGCGCCCAAGTACATCGATATGTTTGTCGAGATGGGCGCTCAGATTGTCCACGTCCACTCCGAGAATGATTCCCAGATTACTCGAACTCTGCAGCATATCCGTGATCTGGGTGCTAAATCGAGTCTGGCAATTAGTCCCTGCACATCGTTCGAGACGATTCAGGAGTCGCTTAACGTATGCGATTACGTCCTGGTTATGCGTGTCAATCCTGGTTTTGCCGGCCAGAAAGCACTTCCATTTGTCGATGAAAAGATTGAAAAGCTTGTGGCTGCCAAGGAGCATTATGGTTACAAGATTCTGGTTGATGGAGGTGTCTCGGCTGAAAGCGTCCGCGACTTGTGGAAAGCAGGCGTCGACGGCTTCTGCCTGGGTAACGCCGGCCTGTTCGGTAAGGATCGTACATATGCGCAGATTATCGAGGAACTGCGTTCATACCCCAAGTAGGGGTCGATGTGCCAAACCGATCGTTTAACCAAATAGCGAAAAACGGGTAGACGGTGGGTTCGTATTATTGGGCTGTAACCTTGGGGGCAAAGGCGCGATAGTGATATCAACGAAACGGGTCACGTTAGCCGGCGCCCCCGTCAAACTTTATTGCATGGCGGCGAATGCCAAATCGTTTGCCTGTCAGATAGGAGTGCATCATGAGTAAGAGTACGGTTAAAGTCTTGGTTGCTTGCGGCAGCGGTGTCGCAACCTCTACGGTCGCCCAGGCTGCCGTTAAAGAAATTGCAGAGCGTGCGGGCGTTCCCGTCCAGCTCTTTAAGGGCACGATCGGCGAGGTCGGCGTTAAACAGTACGACGTCGACATCGTCTGTACAACGACCAATTATCGCAAGCCGCTGGAACGCCCGTTTTTGAGCGTTTTCCCGCTGATTTCGGGCATTAACAAAGATAAGTGCGAGTGGGATTTGGTTGAGCTGCTTAAAAAGGTCCAGGCCGAGTAACTGCATGTTGCGTTGCGCTTTGCGAGTGAGAAAGCCCGCCATTGTTGGGAGATGAACTTCATGGATATCGTACTTGCGTTCTTTAAAGAATTTATTAATATGGGCGCCGCTGTTATGCTGCCCGTTGTCATTTTTGCCCTGGGACTGTTTTTTCGCATGAAACCTGCACAGGCTTTACGCGCCGGTCTTCTTGTCGGCATTGGCTTTCAAGGCGTGGTACTTACCATCAACTTTTTGTTGAGCACCATTCAGCCCGCGCTGGACTATTACACCGCCCTCGGTTCCGGTTACGATGTGGCCGAGATTGGCTTTGCGGCACTGGGAGGCGCCAGCTGGACAACTCCGTTCGCTGTGTTCGCCATCCCTGCTATCGTCATCGTTAACATCATTCTGCTGCGTCTTAAGGTCACCAAGGTTCTGAACGTTGATATTTGGAACTTTATGCACTTTTTGGTTCCCGGCGCCCTTGCTTACGTCCTTTTTGGCAATGCTATTGTTGGTTTCTTGGTCGCTGTAGCGCTCTCGGTTGTAACCTTGTTCGTTGCCGAGAGGGTTGCCCCCAAGTGGGGAGAGTTCTTTGGTCTTGAAGGCACCGCCTGTACCTGCTTAGGCTACATCGTGTATGAGTATCCCCTGAGCGTGCTTATCAACAAGGTCATCGACTTCATTCCCGGCCTGAACAAGATTGATCTCGATCTTGATACCCTCTCGACAAAGATTGGCATTCTGGGTGATCCCGCAGTTATCGGCCTATTTGTTGGTGGTTTTTTGGGCATTATGACGCAGCAGGGCTTTACTACCATCGTAACCATGTGCGTTGGCATGGCCGCAGTCATGGTGCTTCTGCCTCGCATGGTTGCCATTATGATGGAGGGCCTGACTCCCATCGGCGCTGGCGCAAATGAGTTCGTTAAGAAGCACATCGATTCCGACGCCAATATTTACGTGGGTATGGACATTGCTCTTGCCCTGGGCGATCCGTGCTGCATTACCTGCACCGCCATTATGATTCCGGTTACTGTCGGATTGGCATTTCTCGTTCCCGACATGCGCTTCTTCCCGGCGGCAATTCTGGCTGAAGTCTGCTATGTCGCCCCTATGGCCGTGCTTTCGAGCAAAGGCAACGTGTTCCGCACTCTGGTGTGCATGACGGTCTTCATGTATCTGATGCTCTTCTTCGCCAATATGTTTGCCCCTTACGCCACGCAGATGCTTAACGCCTGCGGCATCGATGCGGGCGGTCATCTGGTGACGGCATCGCACTTTGGCTACAACCCCGGCAATCTCATCGTGTCCTTTATTGCTAAGGCCATGGGTATCTAATGGACGGTGATAACAATGGATGAAGTTATTAGTATCCCAAAGACATCCGAGAGGGCCTGCGATGGTGTAGCGAAAGGCTTTCTCGCTATCGAGGGAAGCGCCGAGACCGCTATTGAGGCCATCGAGTTGTGCGGAAGCGAGCTTGAGCGTCAGGGGTATGTGACGGGTGCTTTTGCGAGGGACTGCATTGAGCGGGAGGTCAGCTATCCTACGGGCATCTGCACCGACATTCCCGTGGCGTTGCCCCATTGCAAGTCCGATGCGATAATTACGAGCGCTCTGTGCTATCTTCGACTCGATTCGCCCGTTCGGTTTGCTCGTATGGACGATGAGGAAGAATTCGTCGAGACTCGTCATATCTTTAATTTGGCTATTGCGCCTGGCGACCATCTCGAATTTCTATCCAAGACCATGCAGCTGCTAGCAGATCCTGCAGTGCTTTCGGGTTTTGAGAACAAGCCGATCGGCGAAGTTGCCGAATACCTGAAGACGCATTTGTCGTAACGAACAGGAGGAGCCATGTCGGTCAAAAAGCGGAGCGCTGAGATACTTCGTCGTCTCGTCGATGCGCCGAGTCATCGCTTAAGGCTCAGTGCACTCATGGATGACTATCGTATTTCGGAGAAGACGCTCAGGGCCGACATTGCCTCCTCCGCAGCGTTCGCTCAGGATCCGCGCGGCGACTCTATGGTCGAAGTATCGGAGAATCATGTGTTGCTAGCTGCGGGCGCTGATGTTGAAGGCCTTGCGGATCTGCTCGACAGTATGGACTTATACGATTACCGCCTGTCATTTGATGAACGCAAGTTTTTTATTGCCTGCACACTCCTTTCGCTTGGCTCTGACGAATGGTGCTCGATGCAGCAGTTGGCGGACGCGATGTATGTGACGCGCAACACGGTAATTTCAGACGTTAAGGCCGTCGATGATTATCTGGCGGGTTACGGGATTGCCCTGGTGAGTAAGAGCAAGCGGGGGCTTCGCATCGAAGCGACTCCTGACCAGGCGGGCAATCTGGTTATCGATCTGTTTTCTGAAGTCTTGGCCCAACGACTGTGCCGCCACGACTATTTTTCTCATTTGATTTCACAAGTTCTTGGCGCTCAAATTGAGATCGACGACCTGTTGGATGCGATGCGCACGTTCTTGAAGAGCAAGAACATCTTTTTGGCTGTGACTGTTGAGATTGAAATAGTCGCCAGCTTGATGGTCGCACTTGGTTTCAGTGGAGATGCCACATCGATTTTCGCTGATGCAGGCGGTACGCTTGACTGCGTTGGGACACAAGATCGTCCGCTCGACGTTATTGGCCAACTGGTGCAGTTTGTGGCATCCAAGCTGGATATGGGCGTTTTGAATGGTGGTCGTATCGCTACCATTGAGCAGATGATTTTGGATCGCAATTTATCGCCCCATATCAGGCGCTTTGATGATTTTGATTTGTACTGCGCCATCACTCATTTTCTGTTGTTGGTGGCACGCGAAATCGACATTGATATTCAGAATGACGATCTATTGGTAGAGTCCCTTCTCTCGCACCTTAAGAGCGTCTCGAATTGGAGTTCCGATGCCTTTGAGGTCGGTGTTTCCGGGCCGTCTGGAGTGATGGTCGGTATGGTGCAAAAGGCGGCGGAGCCGCATTTTCACGTACTCGAGGATTACCTCAATCGCGCCATGGATGATTCGATGCGCGCAAGTGTGGTGATTCACATCTGCGCTGCACTTTATCGCTCTGAAAGCTCTATGCGCTCGTGCAACGTACTCATTTCGTGTCCGTCCTCGGTTGCAACGAGTAAATATCTCGAGGCGCAGATCGCTCAGTACTTCAAACTCAATATTTGCGGCGTTGTCCAAACTGCCGTGATAGAAGCGGGGGAGGCGTCACTCGATGGAATCGACTTTGTCATCTCGACGGTTCCGTTGACTAATATTTCGATTCCAGTGGTGGTCGTGAGCCCTGTTCTTTCAGTCGATGACATCAATCGCGTGCAAGCGCATGCTTTTAAGCAGAGCAGGCGAGAGGGACTGCCGGTTAAGGACGGCCCTTCAATTATTTCTGAGCTTTGTCGTGTATATGAACAGGGTAACGCTCGCAAAACGGCATATCTCAACCATGAGCTTGCTGCGGTTTTGGAACGAGTGAGCCGAATTGAGACGGAGACGACGAGTTCATCTCCTTTGCTTCGTATGCTCGATCGCCGTTTTATCCGTGTTGAACGTGCGACGCTTCCGTGGCGTGAAGCGATGCGTTGCGCGTCGGCACGGCTCATGAACGAAGGCTATTTTACTTCTGCATATGTCGATAAGGCGATTGATAACGTTGAGGAGTATGGCTCCTATATCATCGTTAACCAGGGGATCGCGCTTGCCCATGCGGGCAGCGAAGATGGGGTCCATAAAGATGGACTCAGCCTATTGGTCTCACGGGAAGGCGTTGAATTCGATGAGGGCGATCGCGTTCATCTGCTATTCTTCTTTTCACAGGTGGGTAATGGCGATTATCTAGAGCTGTTCCGCGAAATAATTCGACTCGGAAACGACCAAGCCGGTATGGCCCTTATCTGTGATGCCGAATCGGCTGAAGATGCATATCAGTCCTTAGTTGAGATGCTGGCAGATTATGGGGCCGTGGCATAGATTGGTCTCTTGATTCGTTTTCCTCCGGCCCTGTCAGATCGCGTTGAGGCGAGGAATAGGTAGCGCGGCGCCCGTCGGCGAGATTGCCGGCGGGCGCCGTTGTCGTGTGGGCGGTTATGTCATGGGCGCTATTTGTCGAGCATGAGCGTCCGAAGTCGCGTGCTACAGCGAATCGATGAAGCGCTGCTGGGCGGCACGACCGGCCTCGTCCCACTTAAAGACGCCGGCGTTGTCGAGCACGTGGCCAAACACCACGCCGACCTCCTCGTGCAGGATGTCGATGGCGTTATCGGCCGTGAGCTCATCGGCATGACGGGCAAAGACGTCCAGGGCCCACGCGGCGTGGCTGCGGCAAAGGTCGTCGCCCTCGAGCGCAACGGCAAGGTCGTAGCTGGCGTCGACCTTGGCGGCCAGCAGGTGCTCGCGGACGGCGCAAAGCTCGGGAACCAAGCGCGGCGGCAAAATGGCCAGGCCCATGACCTCGATCAGGCCGATGTTCTCCTTCTTAATATGGTGGTACTCGGCATGCGGGTGGAAAACGCCCAGCGGGTGCTCGTCGGTCGTGATGTTGCAGCGAAGCGCCAGGTAGGCCTCGTAGATTTTGCCGCCGGCGTTGCCGCGGGAGTCGACGCGGCGGATGACGGGCGTCACGGTGTTGTGCGCCACGCCGTCGGCAGTGTGCGCGATGACGCCCACGGACTCATCGGTCCACTCACGCCAGGCGAGGATAATCTTTTCGGCAGCATCGAGCAGCTGGGCTCGGTCGTGCGAGCGCAGACGCAGCACCGAGAGCGGCCACTGCAGCACAGTGCCGCTGACCTGGTCAAAGCCGGGCACGCTAAACTGCGAGACCTCGGTGGCATGCATCATGGGGAACTCGTGCGCGCCGCCCTGGAAGTGGTCGTGCGACAGAATCGAACCGCCCACGATGGGCAGGTCGGCGTTGGAGCCAATAAAGTAGTGCGGGAACAGGTCCACAAAGTCGAGCAGGCAGGTCAGGCCCTTGCGGTCGACGTGCATCGGACGATGCTCGGAGCTCATGGCAATGCAGTGCTCGTTAAAGTACGCGTACGGGCTGTACTGGAAGCCCCAGCGCTCG
>JAXKFZ010000069.1:0-9159 GCA_036550635.1 Collinsella sp.
GATGCCCCGGGCGTGGTGTATGCCGTGGACTACCTGACGGCTTCGACCGTCTCGGTGCTCGATGGTGGTGAGCCCGCGGTGAACGCGCGTGGCCTGGACGTTGTGGTCATTGGCGGCGGCGATACCGGCAACGACTGCGTGGGCACCGCGGTGCGCCAGGGTGCGCGCAGTGTGCGCCAGTTTGAGTTCTTGCCGGCCGCGCCCGATAAGCGTGCGGCGAGCAACCCTTGGCCGCAGTGGCCCAACGTTAAGAAGACCGACTACGGTCAGCAGGAGGCTATCGCTGCCATGGGCGGCGAGATGCGTGCCTGGGGCGTGGATACGCTCGAGGTGCTGCTGGACAAGAAGGGCGCGGCAGCGGGCCTGCGCGTGGTCGATCTGGATTGGTCGGCCGGCAAGCCCGAACGCATCGCGGGCTCCGAGCACGAGGTGCCGGCCCAGCTGGTGCTCATCGCCTGTGGCTTTACGGGTCCGGAGCGCAGCGTGTTCGAAGCTGTCGGCGTACCTGTTGCCACGGCGGGCCGCCCGCTGCCTGTGATGGTCGCCGAGGGCTCGCATCTTGCGGCGCGTGTCGACGGCGTCGCCGCAGATGCCGCGCCGGTGTATGTGGCCGGCGACGCCCGCAACGGCAGCTCGCTCGTAGTGAGCGCCATGGCCGACGCCCTGGCCTGCGCTGCCGAAGTCGCCGAGGCGCTGGAGCTGTAAGGCGGCTGTCCACAGCTGAATCGTCAAGGGCTGTCCCCAACGGCCGGCCCAAAAGGAACGTCCCCAAGTGCCGGCAGCTGGGGGCGTTCCTTATGTGCCGGCATTCGGGGACACTCCTTGCGGGTTTGCGGGCGACTTTGTCATTTGTCGACGTACAAGTATTCATTCGTCGACGTTTGCGACTGTGGTGCTCTGCTGTTTCTGTGGTGGCAGCGGGCATCTGGCTCAAAATGGCGGGTCAGCTGTCTATATCTACCTGCCGTTTCTTTGCGGTGCGCATTTTCGGTCAAGCATCCCGTCAAGTGTTTGGTCGGCAGTTGGTTTGCAGCCGGAGGCCTATTTTGTCCGTGCTGACAGTGGCTGCCCACCCTCCTCGTAAGCTCAAATTGAGGTTCATCAGTTTGAGGAGGATGCCGTGACTGACCACGTTTTAGACCGAGCGCAGCTAGCCGAAGCCGTCGGCAACGATATTGCCGACATGGCCCATTTTTGGATGCTGCGGAAGTTCCAGTTTTTGGAGCCGGCGCGCGAACAGTTCGAGATCATTGTCGACCCGTGGCTCAGCTATTGCACCGAGCCTTCGCAAAACGAAATCATGGCCTACAACATGGCATTTACCGATTGGCTGCTCTTCGAGCGCCCCTATCGCCATGGCAAGACGCTGCTCGAGCTGTATGTTGAAGAGCCGCCGACATCGCTTTCGCCTGCCGCGCTCAAGCGGCTCGAGCAGGTACGCGACACGCAGTATTTCTCGCGCTTTGGCATTTTGGACAAGGATCCTGCGACTGGTATGGTCGCGCTGAAGGACACGCGCGCCGACCGTCGCTTTGATGTCTACGACCCGCATATCGTGCAAAAGGAGCATTGGAGCGACGGAGCGATTGCGGTGCGCCTCGCCTGCGTCGACGATGTCTGGCTGACGGCGGGACAGCTCTATCTGTACGACATCGCGCGCCTGAGTGACACGGCAGTCGATGGGCCGGGTGCGGTGCATCCGGAGGACCTGCAGGATGGCTTTGACACCTCGTGCATCAGTTTCTTCTTGCGCCTGGTCCGCGACATCATGGGCGCCCAGGGGCGCTACGTAAAGTCGCTCAACATCTACGAGCAGGAGTGGGAGTAGGGGATGTGGCTGGTGTCGCCCTGCTGCCCTGACTTTGTCTCAATCTGTAACGATTGGCGGCTGTTTGGGCCCGTAACTGTTACAGATCGAGACGGAAGGTTGGCGGCTGCCGAAAGATCTTGTTCTGTAACAACTAGAGGCTCAAAGACTGTCTTCCTGTTACAGATCAAGACATTTGCCAGCGGAGGCAACGGTGACGATGGTCCATTTGTCTGACGTGGTGGTGATGAAAGTGTCTAATACCGTTCTCAAACACAAACATGCGACTCGCAACACGTTGGCGCGGAATAGGATGCTCGCGCGGCTCACGGAGACGGCCAAGCAAGGTGCGCTGCTCGCAACGCATGACAATACCGAGCTCATGTGGCTGCGACGCCATGTTGGAACCGACGATATCGCGGAGCCCGAGCCGTACCTGTTCTGTTTTCAGCATGATTGGGATGCATTGACGCCGGCGGAGCGAGCGCTGAGGACTATCAAAGGGCTTGCGGAATTTCATCCCGATTGGGCGTTTTGGGGTTATGACGCGGCACTTTTGTGGGGCCTGGAGGTGCCGAATGATCTGCTCGGGCCGCGTTTTCTTGTTAAGACGGGTTGTTCGGTGACGTTGAGCAGCGGGTGCAGGTTGTTGCGTCCTCAGATGGCGGGAGCGCTTGAGCGCGTCGACGGCGTGCGGGTGACGTCGTTTTGGCGCACGGTGGAGGATTGTCTGCTGCGTGCGCCGTTTTCGTATGGTCTGGCGATCGCCGATTCTGCATTGCGGGCGAAGGGCGTATCACGTGGGGATTTGTGCGAGCGCCTCCGCGCCGATTGCGAGGGCAGGCGAGGGTATCGCAGGGCACAGGCGATTGCGTCGTATGCGGACGGGCTGTCCGAAAACGGCGGCGAGTCTCGGTTCCGAGCGTTCTTTATTGCGCACGGCTTTCCGGTTCCGGAGCTGCAGGCGGAGTTTCGCGACCCGCTCGATCCGAGCCAGGTGTTTCGCGTCGACTATTTTTGGCGGCTCGAGGACGGGACGTGTGTCATCGGCGAGCTCGACGGAAAGGGGAAGTACACCTTGCAGAACGGTGAGGGCCGGGAGTCGGTCGACCCATTCGTGGCAGAGCGTCAGCGGGAATCTCATCTGACAATGCTCGGGCATAAGGTGCTTCGGTTTACGTTTAACGAACTCAAAGACCCGGGGAAGCTGGTCGAGAAAATGAGGTTGGCGGGTATTCCTCGGCAGGCTGAATTGGCTGAGGAGTGGAGACGCCAGTGGTATGGGCGCTGAGAGGTTTTGTCTCGATCTGTAACGTTTAGAAGTTGTTTGAGTTCGTAATTGTTACAGATCGAGACAAACCGGTGAAACGTCGACCGAATGTCTCGATCTGTAACATCAAGGGGCCCAATAACCCTGTACCTGTTACAGATCGAGACATTCCCCTGATGTTGCTGGGGTGGGGCTGCAACGTATTCCGTCCCCCACATCCCCTCTTCCCTCCGTTAACCGATATGCTCGACTTTAGGTCGCTGCATTAGGTGATAATGGACAAATGTTCATGTTAATCGTGAGGGAGGAGCTCGATATGGCGTCTGCCGATCGTCCCACGTTGTTTATCAATGCGACCGTCTTGGATGGCTCGGAGCATATGGAGCCGCAGCCCGATATGGCCGTGGCCGTTGAGCGCGGTGTCATCACATGGATGGGGCCGAGTGCTGTGGCTCAGGCGCCTGCAGGTGCCGAGGTCATCGACCTGGCAGGTGCGTATCTCATGCCAGGCCTCATCAATATGCATGTGCATCTGTGCGGTTCGGGCAAGCCGGTTTCGGCGGGCGATGCGGGCACGCTGATGAAGAAGCTCGATAATCCCGTGGGGCGCGCCATCGTGCGCCATATTCTTAAGGGCAGCGCCCAACAACAACTGGCAAGTGGCGTGACCACGGTGCGCGGCGCGGGCGACCCGCTGTTTGCCGATCTGGCCGTGCGCGATGCTATCGATGCCGGCAAGTATCAAGGTCCTCGCCTGGTGGCGCCGGGAACGGGCGTAACGGTGCCGGGCGGCCATGGTGCGGGCTTGTTCGCCCAGGTGGCAAACAGTTCCGCCGAGGCAGCCGAACAGGTGCGCGACCTGTATGCGCGCGGTGCCGACGTCATTAAGCTGTTCGTAACGGGCGGTGTATTCGATGCGACCGAGGTGGGCGAGCCGGGCGTGCTGCGCATGCCGGTGGAGGTTGCCGCGGCGGCGTGCAAGGCGGCGCACGAGGTGGGCCTGCCGGTTATGGCTCATGTCGAGAGCACCGAGGGCGTGAAGGCCGCGCTTGAGGCCGGGGTCGACACGATCGAGCACGGTGCCCCGATGACGCCCGAGATCCTGGAGCTGTACCGTGGCGCCGCGGGTACACAGCTTGAGGGGCGTGCGCCGAGTGTGACCTGCACAATCAGCCCGGCGCTGCCGTTTGTGTTGCTCGACCCGGAAAAGACCCATTCGACCGATACGCAAAAGAAGAACGGCGACATCGTGTGCTCGGGCATTATCGAGAGTGCTCGTGCGGCGCTGGAAGCTGGCGTTAAGGTGGGCCTTGGCACAGATTCGAGCTGCCCGTTCGTGACGCAGTACGACATGTGGCGTGAGGTGGCCTATTTTGCCAAGTACGTGGGCGTGAGCAACGCCTTTGCGCTGCATACGGCCACGCAGGTCAATGCCGAGCTCCTGGGGCTGGGCGGCGAGACCGGCACGATCGAGTGCGGCAAGGCCGCCGATATCCTGGTGACGCGCAAGAATCCGCTCGATGACCTGTGCACTCTGCGTGAGCCGATACATGTGATGTGTCGCGGTGATCTGGTACGCAAGCTCAAGGTAAAGCGTATTCCCGAGGTGGACGCCGAGCTCGACGCGATTATGGCCATGCCTGCCGAAGCGCTGGCCGAGGAGCTGGCCCGCGACGGTGTGGCGTAGAGGTGACAAAGGTGCAGCTCCGTTGCCGTATACAAAAAGCCGAGGTCTCAACACGAGGCCTCGGCTTTTTTTATCGAACAAATACTTAAGATTTGGGACAAACAAACCTGATTAATTTGTCCCGCGTGCGGGCGCTAGGAGCGGGTTTCCATCTTGGCGTGGCACTTGGGGCAGGTGACGCGGATCTTGCCTTTGCCCTTGGGGACGGAGAGCATCTGGCCGCAGTTGGGGCACTTGAGGTATGCCGTAGTTTTGCGGCCCTTCCACATCTTCTTGGCCGTGCGCTTGGCACGCTCAAAGTCTTCCTTGCTCGTTCCAGCTGCGCGCGAGGTGCTGGCCGCTGCAGTTCCACCGCCCAAGCTGGCGACGAACTTGCCCAAGCCGGGGACGTTCACGGTCGCGGCGACAAAGGCCGCGTTTTCCTTGCGACGTGCGTCGATGTTTTTGGACAGGCCGCGCAGCACGCCAATCACGATCACGGCGATGGCGATCCAACTGAGCCACTGGATACGAGCCATCGAACCGATCATCGCGATGACAATGCCGGCAAAGCCCATCACGATGGTGAGCTCATCGGCGCCATTGCGGCCCTTCATAAAGTCATTCATGCAAATTGCCTTTCGTTCGATATGCTGCACGCCTTTATACCCGATTTAGAGCAAGGGGGACAGGTCAATCTGCACCAATGTGGTGCAAACGTACCTGTCCCCGATACACCAAGATGGTGCAAAGCAGTCTGTCCCCAATGCCCCAATTACTTGGAGAGCTTGTCGACGACGCGTTCGATCTCGGCGAGCTTGGCGGCTTTGAGGTCTTCGTCGCCCGATTCGATTGCCGAAGTCACGCAGCCCTCGATATGCGCCTTGAGCACGTCGGCGTTGATGCGCGCAATGAGCGCCTGCGTTGCCATGAGCTGCGTGGAAATATCGACGCAGTAGCGGTTCTCCTCGACCATCCGCAGGATGCCGTCGATCTGACCGCGTGCCGTCTTGAGCATGCGGGTCACCGATTTATGGTCTGCCATCATGGCGGGTCCTCGTTTCTGGTCGGGGTGCGCGTGGGTCGTTACGCGGCGGTTACGGACAGGGCGTGGAACTTCTCGCCGGCGCCCTCGACGGCGGCGGCGAGCTGCTCGGCGGTCACGGTGTCGGCGCACTCCACCTGGACGGTCTGGGTCTCGTGATCGGCGTCGGCGTCGGTCACGCCGGCCACGTTGAGCAGTGCCGTCTCGACAGTAGCGTCGCAGTGGCCGCACATAAGGCCGGAAGTCTTGATTGCGTATCGCATGGGTATTCCTCTCTGTTGTGTCGGCTTTCCCAGGCGCCTGACCTTGACCTTCAAGCCGTCGCTCGCGTACCAAAGTGCGCGTCGCTCCTCTTTTAGGTCAATCTCGGGCACCTGGAAAACCCGTTCTAAATGGACGTAATAGTGATCCTATTTTGTCACTTTAGGCTTAAAGGATTTCAGGCGCAGCGCGTTGGACACAACGCACACGCTCGACAGGCTCATGGCCGCGGCGCCGAACATCGGCGAGAGCTGCCAACCGGTGAGGGGGAAGAACGCGCCTGCCGCTAGCGGAATGCCGATGCCGTTGTAGAACAGCGCCCAGAACAGGTCCTGCTTGATGTTGCGGATCGTGGCGCGCGAAAGCTCGATGGCGCGCGCAACATCCATGAGGTCGCTGCGCGTGAGTACCACGTCGGCGCCCTCCTTGGCGATGTCGGCGCCTGTGCCGATGGCAAGGCCCACGTCGGCGCGCGCCAGAGCGGGGGAGTCATTGATACCGTCGCCCACCATGGCGACCTTGCCGCCCGCATCCTGCAGTTCGCGCACGTGGCGCTCCTTGTCGGCGGGGAGGACGTCGGCGATGACCTGCGCACGGTCGAGGCCCACGCGGCGGGCGATGGCTTCGGCGGTGACGCGGTTGTCGCCGGTGAGCATGCGCACGTCGACGCCGAGCTTGCGGAGCGCGGCGATGGCCTCGGCACTCGTTTCTTTGACCTCGTCAGCCACGGCGATGGTGCCGACAAGCTCGCCGTTCTTGGCAAAGAACAGCGGCGTCTTGCCTTCGGCGGCATATTGCTCGGCAAGACCCGCGGGCGCGGTAACGCCCAACTCGTCCATCAGGCGCACGTTGCCGGCTGCGATGACATTCTGCCCCTCGCGTGCCGTAACGCCTCGTCCGGGCACGGCGGCAAAGTCCTCGACCATGCGCGCGACAATTCCGCGCGCTTCGCACTCGGCCATAATCGCCTCGGCCAGCGGGTGCTCGCTCTGGCGCTCCAGCGCGGCGGCCAGCTTGAGCAGCGCCTTCTTGCCCATGGCAGGCGAGCCGTCGGCGCGCTTGGCAACCACAACGTCGGTTACAGCCGGCTTGCCACGGGTGACGGTGCCGGTCTTGTCGAGTACCACGGTGCCCACGTTGCGTAGGTTCTCCAGTGCCTCGGCACTCTTAAACAGAATGCCCATCTCGGCGCCCTTGCCGGTGCCGACCATAATGGCGACGGGCGTGGCCAGGCCCAGCGCGCACGGGCAGCTGATTACCAGCACGGCGACGGCGGAGGTGAGCGCCTCGTTCACGCTGCCGGTCAGCGCCAGCCATGACACAAAGGTCACGGCCGAGATCGCAAACACCACGGGCACAAACACGCCGGCGACCTTATCGGCCATGCGGGCGATGGGCGCCTTGGTGGCGTTGGCGTCCTCCACAAGCTGGATGATCTTGGCGAGCGACGTGTCGGCCCCCACGCGCGTGGCGCGGAAGGTGAACGACCCGGTGCGGTTGACCGTGGCGGCGTTGACGGTGTCGCCGGCGGTCTTTTCCACGGGGATGGACTCGCCGGTCAGCGCGCTTTCATCCACGGCCGAGCTGCCCTCGAGTACCACGCCATCGACGGGGATGGACTCGCCGGGACGCACGCGTAGGACTTGGCCGGGAAGGATGCTGTCGACGTCGACGGTGGTCTCGCTGCCGTCCTCTGCCACGACGGTCGCGGTCTTAGGCGCCAAGTCGATGAGCGCCTCGATGGCGCCGCCGGTTTTGGACTTGCTGCGCGTCTCGAGGTATTTGCCCACGGTGACCAGCGACAGGATCGTGCCCGCACTTTCAAAATACAGGTTGTCCATGCCCGTCATCATGGCCTCGTGGACCTGACCCGCGGCTAACTGGTCGGCCATGATGAACATAGCGTAGAGCGACCAGGCGATGGAAGCGGTGGCGCCCACGGCAATAAGGGCGTCCATGGTGGGCGCGCCGTGCGCGAGCGATTTAAACCCGTTGATAAAGTACGCGTCGTTGACATAGACGATGGGGATGAGCAGGACGAGCTCGGTGAGGGCGAGCGTCATGCTGTGGGTATGGTCGGTGAAAATGCCGGGCAGCGGCCAGCCGAGCATGTGCCCCATGCCTATGTAGAACAGTGGGATGAGGAATGCGATCGAGACGATGAGGCGGGTGCCCATGGCAGAGGCGGCGGCCTCCAACTTTTTGGTGGGCGACTCCATATGGGCGGCGCCGGACCTGGCTTGCGTACTGCCGTTTGCGGCGGTACCGGTGCCCGCGTCGACGGGCGATGCCGAGTAGCCCGCGCGGTCGACGGCGGTGCAGATGTCGTCGGGGGTGACCTGAGTGGGGTCGTAGTCGACCAGCATGGAGCCGGCGAGCAGGTTGACCGCGACGTTTTGGACGCCGTCGAGCTTGCTGACGGCGCGGTCAACGTGCGCCTGGCAGGCGGCGCACGTCATGCCGCCCACGTCGAACTTATCTTGAGCCATGGCTTCTCCTTTCCGTGGTTCGGTGTTGGAATTGCTAACCTGCCGATACTATACACCCATACCCCCTGGGGGTGTCTAGTAATAGTTGGAATGTATGACTTTTCATTACAGATGAGGGTGGCTGCTCAATCGACGGCCGTCTTTGCCAAACATCTCAATCTGTAACGTCTGGACCGGTTTTTGAACCATAGCTGTTACAGATTTAGACAAACATTTCAGCCGAAAACTAACGTCTCGATCTGTAACAACTAGACCCCGTTTTACCGAGTATTTGTTACAGATCAAGACAAACAGTTGGCAGCAAACTCAATGTCTCAATCTGTAACATCTAGCGGGAAATATAACCTCTAACTGTTACAGATCGAGACAGACTGCCCGGGGCCAACTCAAATGTCTTGATCTGTAACATCTAGAGAGGTTTTTGACCCCTTACTGTTACAGATTGAGATGTTGTCTCGCGGGGTTGGGGGTTTGTCTCGATCTGTAACATCTAGACCTGTATCTGCCGAGCTAGTGTTACAGATCGAGACAATTGCCGGGGTGGGGTCCCGTCACGGCAAGACACTCGCTCCCTAAATGCAGAACCCGGGAACCACACAGGTTCGTTTTTTGGGATTGTCC
>JAXKFZ010000361.1:0-6417 GCA_036550635.1 Collinsella sp.
GCATGGGATGGCCGCCAACCGTTAACTCATGCAAGTTAACGTATTTTACTCGTCAAGTGTTTCGATGCGGGGCTTGATGATGCCATATCCACCATTCTTACGGTGATACACCACATTGATGAGGCCAGTCGTCGCGTTCTCGAACACGTAGAAGTCATGACCGAGCAGATCGGTCTGCACCAGCGCCTGCTCCTCAGTCATCGGGGTGACATCGATGACCTTCTCGCGGACGAGCAGGTCATCCTCCTCCTCGGGCAGCAGCAGGTCGGCCAGATCCTCGACGCGCTCGACCGGCACGACATCCGCGGCGCTGGCACCGCCCTGGCGGTTGTCCACGACCTTGGTCTTGAACTTGCGCAGCTGGCGGGTGACCTTATCGGCGGAGAGGTCGATGGCGGCGTACATATCTGCACCGTGCTCAGCAACGCGAATCACCGAACCGCGGGCACGAACCGTAACCTCGACGATTGCCGGGTTGGGGTTCGAGGGGTTCTTCTCATAGCGAAGTACAACGTCGACCGTCATGGGCTCGATATCGAAAACCTTGAGCGCCTCGCCGATCTTCTCATCCACATGCGCACGCAGAGCATCGGTTACCGTCGTCTTGCGTCCAGAAACCTTGATATCCATACGTGGCTCCAATCTGCCTCGGGGACTTACTGTACTGGCTATGTACCCATTGCCGTGCATTTAATCACGCGGATTCCTAAAGACCCGAATAACGATTGCTTGATACCGCATACCGAAGTCTCGTACTTTTCTGTGGCAAAGTGCGCTATAGGAGGGCGACGGCGACTTAAGTTTTGCACCTAAAAAACGTCTTTGACCTGCTGGTTTTATGGAAACGAAAAGGCCGGGCTCCCCTGTTGGGAGAACCCGGCAATGCGTGTTGAAACCATGAAGAGGCGTCTCTCCTTGCGCATAGGAGACTCCACCCCTAGCAATAACTAGCTATTGAGCTTGTTAATGTCGTCGTCGGTGATAGTGCCCTCCTGGCTGGACGTTTTATCCTCGGAGGTTGCACCCTCGCTGCTCGAATCGGAGGATGCGGACTCGCTGGATCCGGTGTCAGTCGACTGCACGTCGGCGCCCGAGACCGTCTTGGTGGTGAGGTCATAGGGCATCGTGCCGTACCAGATGGAGTGGACCGCCTCGAGCGTGCCATCGACCGTGATACCGTCGAGGGCATCGCTCACGGCACGGCATAGCCCGTCGTTGGCCGCGAGGCCCGCGACGCCGAGCGTCGAGGGTGTCTCGAGCGCGCCGACGTAAGAGATCTGGCTCATCAGGCGCGCAAGGTAGCCGCCGGCCGTGGAATCGCAAATCACGTAGTCGATCTCGCCGGACTCGAGCGCCTCAAAGCACTCGTTGATGTTGGAGAAGGTCTTTTGGTTGGCCGTGATGCTCTGCTTGGCGAGCGCTTCCTGCGAGGCCGAGGAGGTCTGAACGCCCAGGGTAGCGGTGTTAAGCGTTTCGGTGGAAACGCTCAGCGACTCGCCGTCGCTCGTCTTCCCGAACACTGCCGCAGCGTCGTACAGGCAAGTACCAAGCGTGCTGATGTCACCATCCGTGGAATTGATGTCGCCAATGAAGATGTCGGCCTTTTTGTCGCCAAGCGCGGAATCGGCAGAAGACGCATCGACGAAGGCAACCTTGAGGCCCATGCGACTTGCAAGGGCGCGGGCAGCATCGACCGCGTAGCCCGTGAGGTTACCATCGGCGCCCTGCATGGCCTGCGGAGCATCGGAGGTATCGAGGGCAACCGTCAGGGTACCGGGAGTGACCAGGGCATCATCCGACACCGTGGGCGTGACGGTCTCGTACTCGATCTGGTCAATCGTGGGCGTCGTGAACGTGGACAGTGGGTTGAACGCGCATCCGCTCAAGCCCAATACGGCAATGACCGCCGCGGTCCCAGCACCTAACCGAGCCGCGTGCATCAAGCTGCCCCTCACCATGTCCACTACCCTGCCTTCTGTGTCGTATACAATCCGTGCGTTGCGCGGAATAACGGGTGTTCCCACCAGCTGACCTGGTATTTGACCCCACACTTGCGCACCGGGGTGTTTGCTCGGGAGGCCATAGCCACCTTCACGACTGGCCCGCTCGCCCGCGAGGCGGTATTGCCCCAAAGAAAGTAGAACGGACGGTGCGGCTTACATCTAGGACGCGCCATGATCGCGCCGCGCGCACGCGGTCGCTTACGTGGATCCCTTTGACCGCGTCTGTCTTGGACTAGGATGGACATTTCGTCCGTCCGCAACCACAGCCTGGCAGGAACGTAGCGCATTATAGCTAAGTTCAAGCTAAAGTTTAAGGTTAGGGGCGTCATTCGCACCGTGAGCACAGATTTTGCAGGTCGGAGCGGACCATTCGTGCCCCCATGAAGCCCGGAGCTCCCCTACGGGGAGCTCCGGGGCACCCGTCTCAGGGCGCCGTGTGCAAAAAACGGCAAATATGAGTACTGTCACCAATTTAGTAGCAGCGTTTTTCCGCCCCACGAGCCCTTTTTGAGTTTCGCACAGCCTGCTTGGCGCCAAGATATTCCACATTCGTTTATTATCTCTTCAATGAATCCAAATTTTCGGCCCAAGTTTCTTTGTTTTTACTGCCACTAATCTAGTAACAGTACTCATATTTGCCGTTTTTTGCACAGGGCATATAAACAGACCTCCCTATAAAGCCATAGTTTTACGCCGGCTTGAGCCCAAAGCACGCTCGGAGCGTATTCAGCAGAGCATCTTGCCTCTTTCGACGCGCCTCTACGCGATTCTGATATCGCTTACCCATACGTTGGTAAATGCGCCATGCGAGCGCTTCCATCGCTTCCATGTCGCAGAGCATTTCGTTGTTGACCGTCGCGACCTCGATTCCCATAGTAATCAAGCCCGTGTTGCGTTTTTCATCATGGACACGTCCCCTCCGGGAGGAATGACCCAGCTCACCGTTGTATTCAAGGTCAAACCGGGCTGCCTCCTGATATGCATCGCAAACTGCATGGGGCATCCCCGAGATTGCCTGCGCGCGGTCATCGAACTCGATCTTGTAGTCGGTCTTAAAGGGACCGCAGGCAAATCCGCCATAGGAAAACGGAAGCGAAAACATGGCAAGCATGATGCACTCCATGGGTGAGCGCAGGTTTTCCGACAGATAGGGACACAGCCGCCGCAGTTGTTTGGCCGCACTCCCCTTGCATGCCGCGAGGTAATCTGTCAGGCGATCGGGCGTCAACACCGGCTCGACTTCAAAGTAGCCCACGTCTGCCGGTTGGTCCTTGTCCTTTACAAGTCTATTCGCAACAGGTGAGGTGTAGGGAGGCAGATACTTCCCGCGATCGCTCAGTGAAATCTTGGAACACAGTTCCTGGGCCAGGGCAAACGCCTGGATACAGCCGACCTCGCGGGCGACGGCAACACAAAGGGCCTCGGGAGAAAGGCTGTACACCCCCGGTTCCACCTCTAGAATCGAGCCGGCAAGCAACCCAGAACATACGGACCAGCCCACGCCAGGCATGCGGCGGCGCTGCGCCGCAGATCCCACCAGCAAGCACAGATCTTCTTGCACCTCGCCGCTTTTGGCTCCGATTCGCACCAGGTCGGAAAGACAGATATCCTCGGCCGAAGGTGATGACGTACACAGCACGCGGCGTTCCTCCTCGGGCTCAAGGTCCTTCCAGCCGATGTAGCCCATCTGCCGGCGCTCGGCGCGCATCATACGCAACGCCGAGGCGCCCGTCAGGATCACGGAAGCCGCTAGCTGCTCTTTTGTCGGTTTGTCACACTGCCTGATTGTTACCGCCACATGAATCACCCCTACCAAACGCGTGCGATAGCGAGACCATCAACGGCCGCGGCACCGGCGCGCTTGAGTTCCGCCGAAGCCGCTGCCATCGTCGCACCCGTGGTGATAACGTCGTCGATAAGCAGCAGGCGGCGGTCCCGCACGTCCTCAACGGTCTCGTACATGCCTCGGGCGCGTTCACGGCGTTCTTCACGACCGAGTTCACGCTGGTCGCCATGACCGTACTTAACGAGGGCGTCGAGTAGCGGAACACCCGACAGCTCGCAAAATGGGCGCGCGATGGCTTCCATATGATCGAAGCCTCGCCGCCGAAACGCCGCCGCCGTCGCGGGCACAAACACCACCGCATCGGCGCCGGACAACACACCGCCTAAGCGTTCGGGTGCCGCGACCTGGGCATGTAAGGCGGTATCGTATAGCAGCTCTGCCAGATACGGCGCCAGGCGTCGCTCGCCCGCGTCTTTGTACGCTTTAATGATCCGCGGCAGCGGGTGCGTGTAAACGGCACATGCCAGGCACCGGTCGAGTGCTTCGGCCATCGCCGAGGACGTACCCTCGACCGAGCACTCGGTGCACAGCAAGTCTCCAAACGGGGCGCCGCATCGAGTGCAGCTATGCCGCGGGTCGATGAGCGCGAGCGCGGCCAGGCAGTCTTGACAAATAAGCGCACCGGCGCGCTCGCAGCCGGCACATCGCGTGGGTGACAACGCCTCAAGCGCCTCGTGCGCCGCCCGCTCGGCAAACGGTAGCAATTCGTCCGCAAACGGTAGGATGCCGGCACCTTGCAGGCATCCCAACACGTTCAAATGTCTCTTCACGACACAACCCTCCCTACGCTCGGTCGCAGGGAGGGTCGTTGATTCAGCGCTATGGTACCCCGACGCGTTTGGGGTCAGGCAGGTTAAATCCGTTTGCGGGCGCTATTCGCCGGTGGGCGGTTGCGGTGCGGACGAGTTTTGGGTCGAGCCCTCGCCACCGTCCTGGCGCGGCTTGCGGGAACGGCGACGGCGACGGCGCTTCTGGCCCTGGTCGGCCGAACCCTCGCCACCACGATCTTCGCGCGACTCGCGTTCGTCACGAGCAGCACCGCGCACGGCCTTGGCAGCTGCCCCTCCGCCATCTCCGGGGCGACGACGTGTGACCTTGACCTCGCCATCCGAGACCTGATCGGCCACAGAGGGCACCGAGGGCTTTTGCTGCGTGCCCGAGGAATGGCGACGACGCGGACGCGGGGTGCGCTCGTCATCGTTGCGCTGCTTGCCACCCTTGTCGGCAGGCGCATCGGAACCCGAACCACCCTTGGGGCCGGCACCGGCTTCGCGAGCGGCTGCGGCGCGGAAGGCGTCCTCGCGCTCCTCGCTCGACAAATGGCGGCGACGACGGCGCGTGGGATTCATGCCACCGCCGCGGTTTTGCTGCTGAGGCTGCTGAGCCTCGCGCTCGCGGGGAGAATTCTTGCCTGCGGGAGCGGCCTCGCCGGCATCGCCCGAACCCGAGCGCTTGCGGCGACGACGTCCACCGGCAGCCTCCTCAACCTCGGGTGCCTCGGCCTTGCCGCGACCCTTACCGCGGCCGCGACCCTCGCCCTGGCTCTGACCGGCACGGGTATCGGCGTCCGCATCGCGACGGCGGCGCTTGGGCATCGTCGTCCCCGCCAGTCGGTCGGCACTCGACAGGCCATCGCCCACGTCGACGCCGTTCTCGCGGTCGAGCTCCATAAGCGCCAAGCGCATCTCGGGCGACTCGATACGCTCGAGCACATCGCGCGTCACGCAGTCGGGACGGCAGTTGCAGCCCTGCTCGGCGGCCTTCTTTTTGCAGCCCTCAGAGCAGGTCATGTCGGCCAGGTTGACCTTAAAGACTTTGCCGTTCTCCAGGCGCAACACCAGCTGCTCGCGCGGCGTGTCATATTCCTGGATACGCGCCTTGCCAAGCGGCGTATCGATAAGCGTCTTCTTTTTGGGCGCGCGGCTCTTAAAGTCCTTGTACGCCTCGAACTCGTAGCGCAGGCAGCACATCAGGCGGCCGCAGACGCCGCTAATTTTGGACGAGTTGAGTGGCAGGTCCTGCTCTTTTGCCATGCGAATCGAAACCGGCTCAAACTGTCCGCCAAAGCGCGTGCAGCAGAGCTCCTGGCCGCACTGGGCATAGCCGCCCACCAGGCGGGTCTCGTCGCGCACGCCGATCTGGCGCATGTCGACGCGAATGTGCAGCGTCGAGGACAGGTCCTTGACGAGCTGACGGAAATCGACGCGCTCCTCGGCAGCAAAGTAGAACACAGCCTTCTCGCCGCCAAACAGGTACTCGACGCCGACCGGCTTCATCTCGAGGTCGAGTTCCTTGACCAGACGGCGGAAGTCGACCATGGCCTCGTCACCCTGGATAGCCAGGTCGTCGGCAAGCTGCAGGTCGATGTCGCTCGCCACGCGCAACACGGGCTTGAGCGGCTGACCGATCTCGTCTTGCGGCACCTCGAAGGGATCGGCCGTGACCAGGCCGATCTCGGTTCCGCGCTCGGTGGAGCAAATGGCATAATCGGCCTCGAGGATATCCAGATCCTGCGGGTCGAACCACAGGTCGCGCGAGGCGTAGGTAAACTTAACGGGTACGACTAAC
>JAXKFZ010000362.1:0-6516 GCA_036550635.1 Collinsella sp.
GTAGTATCGAGCATGGGAGCCCCTTCCATGAATGCGGCGTGGCCGCCACGGTTGGATTAGACACTCACCATTGTCGGCCTAATCCGCGGTCTTTCATGCAGCAGGGGCTCTCAATGTTTTTATGTCCTGCTCATATCGTCTATGCCGGCACTTTGGGACACTCCTTAGCATTCCAGCGCGCCCTCATAAGTTGCGGTGAAATACGGACTGTTTAGCGGCCTGAAGCCATAAAACAGTCCGTATTTCACCGCAATTGACGAGGGGCGGGGTGGATGGCGGGGGTAGCTAAAGACCCCCGTACTAAATTAGCTACTTAGGCTCGGTCGATGTCCATGCTGGCGATTAGGTTGATGTTGGTGTCTAGGAGGTTCTCTAGCACGATGTCGCCCATGCGGATGGGAGCTTCGACGACCAGGCCGCGGAAGAGGTCCATGGCTTGGGCGTGGAGTGCCAGCGGGATGGCCTCAGCCGTGCGCACAGGCAGCAGTGTCTCGTCGCCGCCGGAGACGGCCACGGTCGTCGTGAGCACGCGCGTGGGGCAGGTGAGCTCCTGATGTGCGAACTTATCGCCGCGCGGGCAGTTGTTGCCGGTTACGGAGCGCACTTCCACCACGGCGCCATTGGCGTCGCGCTCCACCTCTACGGTCAGAAAGCACTCGGATGGGCAGGTCGTGCAGTTGAACTGCAGCGTTTCGCTCACGTTATCGCTCATAGTTTATGCCTCCTCGACGGGATCGACGGATAGGACAATCTCGCTGGCACCCAGGTCGAGCGCTTGTTGGATGACCTTTGCCGGTAGCGGGAAACTCTCCATTACGCTCGGCTTAAACGCACGGACCTTGCCGGCGAACAGTTCCTCGCCGTCGGCCAAGATCCTCACGCGGGCGGCATCGACCGGTCGGCGCACACGGAAGTTGAGTCTGGTGAGTGTCACAGTCGTAATGCGTCCCGGCAGCGCGTAGCCCGCGATGCCGGCAGGGGAGACCGAGAGCTCGCAGTCCGGAACGGCGCCCGCGCCGGTCCCCAGCGCGTACGCCGCCGCAGCCGCGCCGGCGCGCTCAGACTCGGTCGTCACGTTGTCGGCCAGGTCGTGCACGTGCAGCACGTTGCCGCAGGCAAAGATGCCCGGCACTCCCGTCTGCAGGCTCTGGTCCACCACGGCGCCGCGCGTGCGTGGGTCAAGCTCTACGCCCGCGGCAACCGAAAGCTCGTTCTCGGGAATCAAGCCCACCGAAAGCAGCAGTGTGTCACACGGAACAATGCGCTCGGTCCCCGGAATGGGCGCCAGGCGCTCGTCGACTTGACTCACCTCGACGGCCTCCACGCGATCGTGCCCAATCACGCGCGTAACCGTGGTGGACAGATGCAGCGGAATGCCAAAATCGTCCAGGCAATTCTTCACATTGCGGCGCAGGCCGTTGGCGTACGGCATGAGTTCGTACACGCCCTCGACCGAAATCCCCTCGAGCGTGCAGCGACGTGCCATGATCAGCCCGATATCGCCCGAACCCAAAATGACGGCGCGCGAGCCGGGTTTGAGGTTCTCGATATTGATGTATCGCTGCGCCAGACCCGCCGTAAACACGCCGGCGGGTCGGCTGCCGGGGATCTTGATCTCGCTGCGCGTGCGCTCGCGGCAACCCATGGCAAGGACGATCGCGCGCCCGGTGAGCTGCAGCATGCCGTCGCGGCTCATGAGCGTGACGGTATGGACTGCGGCGGCTCCCGCGGCCTTGTCCGCATCCAGCGCGCGCACATCCGCGCCCTCGCCTGAATCAATCCCGATCACCATGCTGTCCAAGAACAGCGCAATGTCGGTTGCGTGCACCTGGTCGATAAAGCGCTGCGCGTACTCGGGACCGGTGAGTTCCTGTTTAAAGTGCGACAGGCCAAAGCCGGGGTGGATGCACTGGCGGAGGATTCCGCCCAGGTGCTGCTCGCGCTCCACGATGGCCACGCGCGCTCCGGCCTTATGCGCGGCCAGCGCAGCCGCCATGCCGGCAGGTCCGCCGCCGATAACGACCACGTCGAAGGCTTGCGTTTGTACGGCTTCTACGATACCGCAATCAATCGCGCTCGATTTGAACTCCGCCATCCTATCGCACCCCCTTCAAAGGTCCCTCAACCAGCCAGGAGCTATCGTCCTCCAGCAAAACCTCGCTGGGGTCGCAGTCCAGCTCTCGGGCAAGAATCGCCACCACACGGCTCTGGCAAAAGCCGCTCTGACACCGACCCATGCCGGCACGGCAGCGTCGCTTGACGCCCTCGAGCGAAACCGCGCCCGGGCGGCGTCTGATCGCGGCCACAATCTCGGCCTCGGGCACCGTCTCGCAACGGCAGACGATCTGCCCCCACGCGGGATCGGACTCGATTAGCTCCTCCTTGCGCGCCAGCGGTGCACGGTCAAAGTCGTCCGGCGCGCGGCGAATTGGGTTCCAGTCCGCTCGCTCGTGCAGTTCCACGCCCGCCTCGCGCATCACGTGCTCCATGCGCTCGGCAATGGCCGGTGCGCTTGCCACACCCGGCGACTGAATGCCCGCCGCCTGGAAAAGCCCCGGCACCACGGCCGACTGTCCAATAAAGAAGTCGTTCGTTCCCTGAATGGCCGGACGCCCGCCGGCAAATGCGCGCACCACGCGGCGCGTATCCAGATCGGGTACCAGCTTGCGTGCACCGGTCAGCAGCGCGTTTACATCGCTCGCATAGGTCTGCGTGTCACCCCGCTCGCGCACGGCAGCCGTGGCGGTGATTACGGTGTTGCCGTGCACGGTGCCCGTGACGATAACGCCCTTCGATATCGGCGTCGGCACGGGGTAGAGCGGCATGAGCGTGCGCGGCTCCTTGTCAAGCACCACGATGTTGCCCTGACGCCAGACCATCTGGAATTCCTCGGCGCCCGCCATATGTGAGATGTCGGCGGCGCCGTTGCCCGCGGCGTTGATCAGGTAGCGGCAGCGCACGTTGCCAGCGGGGGTCGCCAGTGTAAAGCGCCCGTCGTCGCCCGAGCCCGCGACTTCAATCGCTTCCACCGACGCGGACCGCATAAACGTCACCCCGTTGGCCACGGCGTTCTCCAGCGCGGCGATGGCAACCTCAAACGGGTCGACAAACCCAGTCGAGGGGCACCACAACGCGCACGTTGCATCGGCACTGGCGCGCGGCTCTAATTCGTGGATGCGATCGGGTCCGACGATCGACAGCTTGGGCACACCGTTAACATGGCCGTTGCTGCGCAGCTGTTCCAGATGCGCACGGTCCTCGTCGTTAAAGCCCAGCACCATCGAACCGGTGCGACGGAACAAAAAGCCCAGCTCCTGCGCCCATGTACCGTACAACTCGCAGCCACGGGCGTTGACCTGCGCCTTTACGGTTCCCGGCACCGGATCGTAGCCGGCGTGCACCAGGCCGCCGTTGGCCTTTGACGCGCCCAGCGCAATATCGTTAGCCGTCTCGAACACGCAAATGGAAAGGTCATAGCGCGCGAGCTGCCTCGCGATGGCGCATCCGGTGATGCCCGCGCCGACAATCACGATATCAAACGTTTCTGCCACAGTGCCTCCCAGACGAGTTGACAGGCCGTCAATAAGACTATCCTAGGGTCTGCACACCCCCAGTGCGGCGGCAATGCGGCGAACTGCCCCGCAACACCCGCCAACGGCAGACGAGGAGAGACCCGGCACGTATGTCGACCTCGTTAGACCACGGACACCACCATCCAAGCTCGCGGTCGATGCCTCCACCTGTTACAGATTGAGATGTTTGTGTCCGCGCCAGCCCCGCCCCTAGCCGTGGTCCCATATAAACAAACCCCGTGGTAAACTTGACCGAACTGTTAATATTCCGAAAGGTACCCGTAATGTCCAAGTACATCTCCGAGCTCATGTCGCCGCAGCTCATGGGCGTCGTCTATGCCTTCGTTGGCTTCATCATCGCCCTGTATGTGCTGTCGGTCGTCTATGTGTTCATCGACGCTCGCCGCCGCGGCGCCAGCGCCTACGTGGCATGGGGCATCATCGCCCTCATCCCGTTCGTAGGCCTCATTGCCTACCTGGTCCTGCGCCCGCACTCCTACGCGTCCGACCGCGAGGAGCAGGAGCTGGACATGGCCCTGCGCGAGCGCCAGCTTGCCCAGTACGGTACCTGCCCGCAGTGCGGCGCGCCCATCGAGAAGGACTTCGTCGTCTGCCCGGTGTGCGATACCCAGGTTCGCAATGTCTGCCCCAGCTGCCATCGCCCGCTCGATGCGCACTGGAAGGTCTGCCCCTACTGCCGAACTCGCATCCAGTAACGCATCCATCGCCGGGCCGGCCGCAAGCCACGGGCAACGCGCGCCCCACACCCAGCGCCCCACACGATGAAGCATGCGTAGAAAATCGCCCGCCGTGCCATTAAGGTGCGGCGGGCGCTTGTATACCAAGGCAACCTGCCTATAATGATGCAAGTCAAAAACGCCGAGCGCATCGCACGCACTTGCATCAGGCATCCGAGAGGAGAAAACATACCTATGAAGGCACTCTACAATGACGGTTCGGTGGCCGAGCTCCCGCAGGACGAGGTCACGCACGTCATCCGCCACTCCGCCGCGCACATTATGGCGCAGGCCATCAAGCGCCTGTACCCCGAGGCCGACTTTGCCTACGGTCCCGCGACCGACAACGGCTTCTACTACGACGTCGACCTGCCCGAGGGCGTCAAGATCAGCGAGGACGACTTCCCCGCGATCGAGGCCGAGATGAAAAAGATCGTCAAGGAGAACCTCAAGTTTTCCGTGTACGAGAAGCCCCGCGCCGAGGCCATCGCCCTTATGGAGGAGCGCGGCGAGAAGTACAAGGTCGAGCACATCGGCGACCTGGACGACGACGTCCGCATCACCTTCTACCAGCAGGGCGACTACATCGACATGTGCGTCGGCCCCCACATCTGCTACACCAAGGCGCTGAAGGCCTTTAAGCTCACCGGCGTCTCGGGCGCCTACTGGAAGGGCGACAAGGACAACAAGATGCTCACCCGCATCAACGGCGTCGCCTTTGCCACCAAGGAAGAGCTCGACGAGCACATGCACATGCTGGAGGAGGCCAAGAAGCGCGACCATCGCAAGATCGGCCGCGAGATGGACCTCTTTATGATGCGCGACGAGGCCCCCGGCTTCCCGTTCTTCCTGCCCAACGGCATGATCCTTAAGAACACGCTGCTGGACTACTGGCGCGAGATTCACCACAAGGCCGGCTACGTTGAGATCTCCACGCCGCTCATCATGAACAAGCAGCTGTGGAAGACCTCGGGCCACTGGGACCACTACAAGGACAACATGTACTCCACCGTCATCGACGACGAAGAGTACTGCATTAAGCCCATGAACTGCCCGGGCGGCGTGCTGGTGTACGCCTCCAAGCCGCACTCCTACCGCGAGCTGCCCATCCGCGCCGGCGAGATTGGCCTGGTGCACCGCCACGAGCTGCGCGGTGCCCTGCACGGCCTGTTCCGCGTGCGTTGCTTTAACCAGGACGACGCCCACCTGTTTGTGCGTCCCGACCAGCTGACCGACGAGATCGTTGGCGTGGTCAACCTGATCGACTCCGTGTACCAGAAGTTTGGCTTTAAGTACCACGTCGAGCTTTCCACCCGCCCCGAGGACTCCATGGGTTCGGACGAGGACTGGGCTCGCGCCGAGGAGGGCCTGCGCACCGCTCTTGAGCAGCTGCACATGGACTACGAGGTCAACGAGGGCGACGGCGCCTTCTACGGTCCCAAGATCGACTTCCACCTGGAGGATTCGCTCGGCCGTACCTGGCAGTGCGGTACCGTTCAGCTCGACTTCCAGATGCCGCTCAACTTTGATCTGGAGTACGTGGACGCCGACGGCACCAAGAAGCGCCCCATCATGCTGCATCGCGTGTGCTTTGGCTCCATCGAGCGTTTCATTGGTATTCTGATTGAGCACTTTGCGGGCAAGTTCCCCACCTGGCTGGCTCCCGTGCAGGTCAAGGCGCTTCCCGTCTCTGAGAAGAGCCGCGACTACGCCCACGAGGTGTGCGCCAAGCTGGAGGAGGCCGGCATTCGCGTGGTCTGCGACGACCGCGACGAGAAGATCGGCTACAAGATCCGCGAGGCCCGCAGCATCGACCGCGTGCCCTACATGCTCATCCTGGGCGAGAAGGAGGTCGAGGCCGGCAACATCTCCGTCCGCGATCGCTCCAACGAGACCGTTCAGATGAGCGTTGACGAGTTTGTTGCCAAGGTTCTCGAGGAGATCAAGACTCGCGCCTAAGGCAAACTTCACAACAATTAACAAAGGCGACCATCCACAAAGGGCGGTCGCCTTTTTTCTTACCAAAATAAGAAAAGCCGCTGGTTGAGCGGCTTTTTTTGTTGCACAGACGATATGAGCAGGACATAAAAACATTGAGAGCCCCTGCTGCATGAAAGACCGCGGATTAGGCCGACAATGGTGAGTGTCTAATCCAACCGTGGCGGCCACGCCGCATTCATGGAAGGGGCTCCCATGCTCGATACTAC
>JAXKFZ010000363.1:0-2611 GCA_036550635.1 Collinsella sp.
GGCGGCGTGTGCTACACCGCGGGCGTGCCGTTCTATATCGCCAAAAACGTGCGCTATCTGCACAGCGTGTTTCACCTGTGGGTGCTCGCCGGCAGCATCTTCCAGTTCATGGCGGTGATCCTCTTCGTAATCTAGCGACCACGCCTGCGCGCCCGCGTTCTCGTTTGGGCGCCGGTGCAATTGCCGTATCCGCCATCAACGTTTTAACCTGACGTCCCGAATCTTGGAGGTTCGAGAAACTCCCGATGGACATAACCATCTCCCTTATCACCACCCTCGTTTTGACCCTCATCAACGGCTACTTCTCTATGTCCGAGATGGCGCTCACCACGGCCAAGCGCGCCGTGTTGGAGCACGAGGCCGAGGAAGGCGACAAACGCGCCGAGCGTGCCATTAAGCTGGCTGCCGACTCCGACCAGCTGCTCGCCACCATCCAGGTTGCCATTACGCTCGTGGGCTTCGCCTCGTCCGCCGTCGCCTCGACGAGTCTGTCCGACCCGCTCGCCACGTGGCTCATGAGCTTTGGCATCGCGCCGCTCTCCGCCATCGCGCGCGGCCTGGCGCCGGTCATCATCACCGTCGCGGTCGCCTTCGTGTCCATCGTGATCGGCGAGCTCGTCCCCAAGCGCATCGGCCTGGCCAATGCCGAGGGCGTGTCCAAGCAGGTCGTGGGACCGTTGTCGTTTTTCCAAAAGATCGCCCGTCCGCTCGTGTGGCTGACCGGCGCCTGCTCCGATGGCCTGGCCCGCATCCTGCGCATCAAGAGCGCCGACGACCGCCAAAACGTCTCGGAAGAAGAGATCAAGTACATGGTCTCGGAGCAGGACGACCTGCTCGACGAGGAAAAGCGTATGATCCACGAGATCTTTGACTTGGGCGATACCGTTGCCCGCGAGGTCATGGTGCCGCGCGTGGACACCACCATGTGCGAGGACGACGAGACGGTCGCCGACGTGCTGTCCACCATGCGCCAGACCGGCTTCAGCCGCATCCCCGTCTATCACGAGGATCCCGACAACGTCGCCGGCATTGCGCACATCAAGGACCTGATCCAACCTGCGCTCGACGGCAAGGGTGACCAGCCCATCGCCGGCTTTTTGCGCGACGCCACCTTTGTGCCCGACACCAAGGACATCCTGCCGCTACTGTCCGAGATGCAGACCTCGCACGACCAGATCGTGGTGGTCGTGGACGAGTACGGCGGCACGGCCGGCATTATCACCATCGAGGATATCGTCGAGGAGATCGTCGGCGAGATCGAGGACGAGTTCGACCCCGACAACAAGTATCTCACGCGCCTTTCGCGCCGCGAGTGGCTCGTTGATGGGCGTTTTTCGTGCGATGACGCGATTGAGCTTGGTTGGCCGCTCGAGGAAAGCGATGATTATGAGACCATCGCCGGCTGGATTTTGGAGCTTTGCGACTCGGTGCCCGACATCGGAGAGGTGTTTGAGGTCGCGGGGTACAAGTTTAAAGTTCAGTCGATGCGTGGCCAGCGCATCTCGCTCATTCGCGTGATCGCTCCGGCCGAAACCGATAAGAAGGATTCCGAGTCTTTGGCAGAGAAGCCGGCGGCGTCGGGTGCGGGCTCTGTGGATCCGCACGATGGCGACGAGTAGGGCAAGGAAGAGTAGGGGAGAGTTATGGCAGGCCTGTTCAACATCCTTAAGGTCACCGTCAGCGAGGACAAGATCTGCGCGCATGTGCTGGTGAACCCCGGCATGCCGCTCATGACCTCGGAGGATATCGAGGCCACGGCGCGCGTGTATTACCTGGTGCCGGCGATTGCCAAGCACCTGTGCCTGGGTGATTCCGGTCGCGAGTTCCAGGACTGCATGGGCCAGACCGAGCTCTGCCACCTGCTGGAGCACGTGACGGTTGAGCTCATGAACGAGACCGGTCTTGCCGGTAGCATCTCGTGCGGCCGCACGCGCGTAAGCGAGCACGACGAGCGCGTCTTTGAGGTTGAGCTTTCGTGCCCCGATGACGCACTGGCCATTGGTGCGCTGTCGTCGGCCACCTTTATGATGGACTGGGCGTACCTGCACGCCGACCAGCCTGCCCCCGACGTGGAAGGCACGGTCGCGGGTCTGCGCAACCTGGTGTTGGGCATGCGCGCCGAGGCCGAGGGCAAGGATCCTCACGAGGCCGTCGCCGCTGCGAACGGCGAAGATGCTGCCGAGGACGAGGGCGCTGACGAGGGCGATGTGCCGGTCGACGCCGAGCTCGTTGCCGATGCGACCGCCGAGCCCGTTCCCGCCGAGCCCCAGGGCGTCCCCAACTTTGACGACGAGCCCCAGGTGGCGATTGATACCGAGGGCGCGGTTGCCGAGAACCACGAGGCCTCCGCTGCCGTCTTTGGCGGTGCTGCGACGGTTCCGGCAGGACCTGCGCATGAGGGCGGCCTGCCGCTCGTGGACGGCGCCGGCGAGGACCCGGGTGCCACGGTGGCCATGCCCCAGGAGTAGGCCTACGCGTTTATCACCATCACGTACCTGCGCCTTTGCCGTACGCAGATGAGCGGAGCGGCAAGTGATGCGCTGCGGGTATAATGGACAGCATTCAAACGGTGGGCACCGACGTGCCCGCAGGAGAGGAATGATCATGGGTA
>JAXKFZ010000364.1:0-3556 GCA_036550635.1 Collinsella sp.
CTGCAGAATTCAGCATTGACGGAGCACCTGGGCGATGCTTCGCAAGATACGCTAGGAGCATAGATGAAACCGGTTTTGAGTACCGAAGAAGTCGTTCGTCTCGAGGATATCATCGAACGCGAAGGGACTTCGAAGGCCGAGCTTATGGAGCTCGCGGGTGAGTTTGCCGCCAACGAGATCTTGAAGCTCAATCCCGATCGGGTTCTCGTTCTGGTCGGTTTTGGTAATAATGGCGGCGACGGTTGGGTTGCCGCCGATATTCTGAGCCATAAGGGTGTGGACGTCGATATCGTTTCTCCGGTTGAGCCGGATGAGATTCCTGCTGCTCTGGCACGTCATGTTGCTCGTCGTACTGCCGGCCGCGATGTGCACGTTTGCGTCGGCCCCTCGCGTGATGAACTCGAGGTTTTGATCGATAAGGCCGATGTTGTTGTCGATGCCATTTTTGGTACCGGTTTTCACGGGAATCTGCGTGCGCCGTTCTCCATCTGGATTCCTACGGTCAATGAATGCGCCGACTGTGTCGTATCCATTGATGTCCCCTCGGGCCTGAATGCCGAGACGGGCGTTGTTGATGACGACTGCATTCGTGCCGAGCATACGGTGACGATGATTGCGCCCAAGATTGGTTTGTATAGCGCCGATGGCCCTGAGTATGCTGGCGATTTGATCTGCGGCAATCTTTACGACCGTCTTGACGAGGTTATCGATGATGTCGACCATGCCGCCGAGATTGTCGAGCCCGGTGACCTGGTGGATTTCTTTGCTCCGCTGCCCACGAATATCGATAAGTATTCTCGCGGGTCCGTCCTTATTGTTGCCGGCTCGGCGCAGTATCCTGGCGCTGCCATTATGGCCGCCAAGTCTGCTGCCCGCGCGGGTGCCGGCTATGTGGCTGTCGCGACGCCCGATGCGTGTGCCAATCTTATTCGTATGGCACTTCCCTCGATTCCGGTTTTTGCTATTCCGTCCGATTCCCGCGGCTCTTTTGGTGCCGCTGCCCGTATGACCGTGTGCGAGATTGCAAAGAAGTACAGCTGCGTACTGTGCGGTCCCGGCATGACGACGTCTGCCGGTGCCATGCAGGTGGTTTCGGGCTTGTTGGAGCTTGATGTGCCGCTGATCCTTGATGCCGATGCGCTCAACTGCCTTTCTAAGATTGCCATCGACGGTATCGATAGCAACCCTGAGATGTACCGCCGCGAGCAGCCGCTCGTCATGACGCCGCACTATCGCGAGCTTTCGCGCTTGGTTGCCGGTGACGAGGTTAACGATCTGGGGACTGCAATTGCGGCAGCGCAGAAGGTTGTCTGGGCTGCTGGCTCCGACAATCTCGTGGTTATTGCCAAGGGGCCGACGACGGCTATCTGTGGCGTTGAGCGCGTGCTTTTGCCGCTCTCGGGTCCGGCGTCGTTGGCGACTGCCGGTTCGGGCGATGTTCTTGCGGGCATTTTGGCTGGCACACTGGCTACCATGCGTGATGAGATGGATCGCTGGGAGCTGCTATATTCGTATGCCGTTGCGCTTCACAGTTACGCGGGTTTTGCCGCGGCGACGGAGTATGGTGAGAAGAGTGTTATTGCGACCGATCTGATCGACTTGATCGGTCCTGCCATGGAATTGGCGGCAAAGGACGCACTCGATGATCTGGGAATCATGGACGAAGGGTCGGATGACTAATCATGAATAAAGCCGATTTGACGCGCTGGTCCTGGGTTGAGATTGACCGAGGGGCGCTTCGCCGCAACACGAGGGCTTACAAGAACCTGCTCGATCCGCGTCAGCGACTGTGCTGCGTGGTCAAGGCTGATGCCTATGGCCATGGTGCCGTCGAGTGCGCCAAAATCATGTACTCGGCCGGAGCCGACATGTTCGCGGTGGCAACGGTCAACGAGGGTGTTGAGCTACGCCGAGGCGGAATTACCAAGCCCATCCTGATCTTGAGCGAGCCGCCTATCGAGGCCATTCCGACGTTGCTCGAGTTCGATATCATGCCTTCGGTCTATACGTCCGATTTTGCCCTTGCCTATGGCGAGTGCGCTGTCGCGGCGGGCAAGGTGGGTAAGTACCATCTAGCCATCGAAACGGGCATGAACCGCATCGGTGTTCACTACACGCAGGTGCTCGACTTTGTTCGTGGTATTAGCTTCCATCGCGGTATCCAGTGTGATGGCGTATTTACGCACTTCGCCACGGCCGATGAGCCTGGCGGTTGGGACTACAAGCTGCAGTGCCAACGCTTTACCGAGGCCGTTCAAGCCATTAAGGACGCGGGCTTTGAGTGCGGTATCGTGCACTGTGCCAACACGCCGTCCTCGATGCTCGATCCCTCGATGCATTTTGATATGATTCGCGCAGGCGTTGGCTTGTACGGCATGCAGCCGTGCGAGCTGAGCAGCCGCGTGATGCAGCTGGATCCCGTCATGAGCGTTCATGCGCGCGTGACGCGTGTGGCACATCCTGCAATGGGCGAAGGCGTGGGCTATGGATTTACCTATCGCGTGCCGCGCACACGCGTTCAGATTTGCACGCTGCCGATTGGATATGCCGACGGTCTTTCGCGTACGCTCTCCAATCGTATGGACGTGCTGTATCGCGGTGAACGTGTGCGTCAGGTGGGTAACATCTGCATGGACCAGTTTATGGTCGCCATCCAGTCCAATCCGGCGCATGAGATTCCCGAGGCCGAGTATGGCGACGAGATGATCATTATCGGCCGCGACGGTGATGCCGAGATCACCATGGACGAGATGGCGCGCCTGCGCGGCACGATTAACTACGAGATTGCTTGCGGCTTTGGCATGCGTCTCGACAAGGTCTACGTGTAGGAGCCGCTATGGGTGTCATGCACATCCCCGGACATAGTCACCAGGCGCCGCGCGAGGTTGCGCTCGAGGAGATTGAGGCTGTTTTAGGCGACTGCCATCTCTGCCAGCTCTATCAGTCGCGCCATAACATCGTGTTTGGCGTGGGAAACCCCCACGCCCGCGTAATGTTTATCGGTGAGGCGCCGGGGCGTAACGAGGATCTGCAAGGCGAACCGTTTGTGGGGGCGGCGGGCGAGGATCTCAACGGCATCCTGTCGCTGGCTGGCCTCAAGCGCGAAGACGTCTACATTGCCAACGTGCTTAAGTGTCGCCCACCGGGAAATCGCAATCCTCGGCCCGAGGAAGTGCTGGCCTGTTCGCCGTTTTTGCGTGAGCAGATTCGAAGCATTTGGCCCGATATCATCGTGACGCTCGGTAACCCTGCGACGCACTTTGTGCTTAAGACCGAGATCGGCATCACCAAGCTGCGCGGCAGGTTCCATCAGATGGGGCATTTTGTGGTGATGCCCACGTTCCATCCGGCGGCGGCGCTGCGTAATCCGGCGTGGCAGGAGCTGCTGGAGGAAGACTTTAAGATGCTGGGCGACTATCTGGAGCGACATCCCGCACCAGAGGACGCCTCGGAATAATAAGGAGCATATATGTCCCTGGAGCGCCTGGGGGTAGGTACTTACAAAACGACTTGCGCTGCCGATACGGAGTACTTTGGCGAGCTAATTGCACCGTGC
>JAXKFZ010000070.1:0-2678 GCA_036550635.1 Collinsella sp.
CCAGCAGACGACGGTGCTGCTCGAGACCATGGCCGGCAAGGGTACCGAGGTGGGCCGCAGCTTTGAGGAACTGGCGTGCATTATCGAGGGCGTTGCCGCCAAGTGCCCAGAGCTGTCCGATAAGCTGGGCGTTTGTTTGGACACCTGCCATGTGAGCGATGCCGGCTACGACATCATCCATGATCTGGACGGCGTACTCGACGAGTTCGACCGCGTGGTGGGTATCGATCGCTTGCATGCCGTACACATCAACGATTCGAAGAACCCTTGTGGCGCCCATAAAGATCGTCACGAGTGCATCGGCAAGGGATACCTTGGCAGTGAGGAATTTGGTGGAGGTATGCAGGTTATGCAGAATATTGTATCGAATGGCCACTTGCGTTCGCTGCCGTTTATTTTGGAGACTCCGAACGAACTTGCAGGTTATGCAGCTGAAATTAGACTATTAAGGTCATTGCAGCAGTAATGACTGTCACAAAGTAGAGTATTCCATTCACGTTATGGGTTTGTTTCAATCAGTTTTCTCATTGCAGATTCGTAATTCCGGGTGCATAATAGCCAACAGTTTTTGCAGACCTCTGAATCAAACGAGGTCACCGGAAGGAGACTCATTATGAAGCTGAAGAAGCTTGGCGCATTTGCCGCCACGGGTGCTATGGCGCTCGCCCTTGCTCTGACGGGCTGCGGTTCGTCCAACGCCACCTCTGGTTCTGATGCCGGTTCCAGCAGCTCTGACGACGCTAAGGTCGAGAAGGTCGACGGCTCCAAGGAGTACGCGCTCGTCAAGGACGGTACGCTGACCGTCGGCACCTCTGCCGAGTACGCTCCGTTTGAGTACAAAGATGACAACGGCGATTATCAGGGCTTTGACCTTGAGCTCATCAAGGCTATCGGCGACAAGCTGGGCCTGGATGTCGAGTATGTCAACAATGACTTTGACACGCTGGTTCCGGGCGTCGCTTCGGGCGCCAAGTATGACGTTTCCATCGCGGCTATCACCGACACGCCCGAGCGTGAGAAGGAAGTCACTTTCTCTGATTCCTACTACATGGACGATCAGGCTATCGTGACCAAGGTCGATAACACCGACATCACGGCCGACAACTACAGCGAGAAGCTCAACAACGCCGACGCTACCATCATCGTCCAGTCTGGCTCGACCGCCGAGGCCTTTGCCCAGGAGAACTTCCCCAAGGCCAAGATCGTCCCCTACAAGGACGCCACCGAGTGCTTCAGCGCCCTGCAGTCCGATAAGGGCGACGCCGTAGTCACCAACCGCTCCGTTGCCAGCCAGCTGACCGCCGAGCAGTTCAACACCTGCCAGACCATCAAGCAGATCAGCACCGGCGAGGAGTACGCCATCGCCATCAACCAGGGCAACACCAAGCTCAAGGACGACATCAACCAGGCTATCAAGGACCTGACCGACGACGGTACCGTCGACGCCCTCATGGCTAAGTACAATATCAAGTAAAATAACTACTTGATTGCGCGCGGGCCCTTTCCGTTTTGGCGGAAAGGGCCTTTGCGCTTCTCTTGACGGAGAGCGTTTCCGTCTCGTTTTGCCGGCAACTTCTACGATAGGAGCCACCTTGTCTCGACTGAACAAAGGGGCCGCGGAGCAGCGTTTTCCACTGCCCTCGATGCTCCAAAAGCTGGCCTGTGCCCTGGCTGTGGCGCTCGCCCTGGTATGCGCGGGGGCCTGCGTGCCCACGACCGCCCAGGCGCTTGAGACCGCAAAGATTACCGCCCGACCCAATACCGGTTCGGGTAGCGATGTGGTCGGCGGCACCGAGACGCGCATCACTTGGGAAGTTCAGGCCGATGCCGACGAGGAGCTGAGCGGTCTTTCGCTGACGTTTGTCGACGGCACGACGTTTGGTACCGATGACACGCGATTGACGATGCTCTCGGGCGAGGACCTCATGGATCGTACGCCCATGAAGCCCACGTGCAAGGCTGACGGCCAGACGCTCAAGATTGACTTTGGCGAGACGGCGCCTGCCGGCGGCTATTTCCGCGTCGAGGTTTACGGCGTGACCTTCCCCGTCGAGGGCGGCGATGAGGCCTTTAGCGGCACCTATACGCTCGCCGACGGTTCGACCAAGAAGATCTCCAAGATTCCTCCCGTCGAGATTAAGGGCGTGACGGCATTCGATAACTTCCTGGCCGACCTTAAGGAGCAGCCGTGGGTCGAGGCGTGGAACTCCAATATGTTCCTGCGCCTGTTCCTGAACCCGGTCATTTTGGTCCAGAGCCTGCCGATCGTCTTCAAGGGCTTCCTTATGTCGCTTTCGATCGTGCTCGTGGCGTTTCCGCTGGCAATTCCCTTTGGCTTTGCCCTGTCGCTTATGCGCATCTCCAAGTCGCGCATCCTGCGCTGCCTCGCCGGCATCTACGTGAATATCATTCGCGGTACGCCGGCGTTCCTGCAGATCTATATCGCGTTCTTCGGTCTGCCGTTGGCCGGCGTCAAGGTGGACGACTATGTTTTGGGCGTTATCGTCATGGCCATGAACTCGTCTGCGTACCTGTGCGAGATCTTCCGTGCCGGTATTCAATCGATCCCCAAGGGCCAAAACGAGGCTGCTCGCTCTCTGGGCATGAATGCCTTCCAGACGCTGCTCTACGTTATGATTCCGCAGACGTTCCGCAATGTTTTGCCTACGCTGACCAGC
>JAXKFZ010000071.1:0-4143 GCA_036550635.1 Collinsella sp.
CGGCGTTAACCGACCATTGCGATTCTCCAGTATCGAGGTTAAGGATGAACGGATAGCGCGTCTCGGAGCTCATGGAGATCGCTTGGAACACCCGGTCGTTGCAGGGAAGCTGATCGACGATTGGGCGTTGCGGCGCGTCATTGTTTTCCGGTTGCTGTACACGATGCATAAGCTTATAGCGATACATCTTGCGATCGGCGTCCATCGTCATCTGGCGACGCGTGTCGCCGGCAAGTGGATCGACGCGCGAGCAGCCAAAGCTAAAGCTGGCGATCATGGGCGCCTTGCCATCTGAGCTCGCCTCGATCAGCCCGGCACGTACCTGCTCCAAGCGCTGCTCGAGTTCGGTCTCGTTTGCGGAGAGCGAGATAAGCACAAACTCGTCTCCACCGATACGGAACAGCATCTCATCGTGCTCCATGGTTTCGGAGAGCGTGCGGCAGATGCTCAGAATATAGCGATTGCCTTCGGCGTGGCCAAACCTATCATTGCAATGCTTGAGATGGTCGATGTCAATATAGGCGCAGGTGAAGGGGTCGCCTTTGCGCCAGAGCTGCTCGACGTGACGGTCGAGTCCGCTGCGGTTGCCCAAGTTGGTGAGCGGATCGATATAGGCGTTGCGTTCAAGCAGCCGGCGCTCTTGTTGCAGGATGGCATGCGTCTTTTGCAGTTGCTCACCAACGGCGCGTAGCTCAGCAGGCAGCGCGGCAACATCGAGTTCGGCGGTCGAGATGCCATTCGCAAGTCGTTGGAGATAGGCAATAATCAATTGCTCACCCAGGCGATATGACTCGTTCATGATGGATAACCTCCTTGGGCGGAACAATGGTTTGTATCATATCCCCAATTCGGTTTGAATTGGGGATATAAGTCAGCTAATGGAGGCAAATTCCCCCTTCGGCGGTGGCGTTTTGCGCGCGAGCGTATCAGTTGTTATTGCCACCATCGAGCAATGCCTCAAAATCCTTCGCCGGCATGGGGCGGTAGTAGAGGAAGCCCTGAGCGTAGCGGGCGCCCATTTGTCGTAGCATGTTCGCCTGTTCATTTGTCTCGACGCCTTCGACCTCGACGGGCAGATGGAGCGACTGCGCCATTTCGAGCATCGATGAAATGATTTGCGTGCTGCGGCCTTGATCGCGATCGGTGGGTACAAAGGCGCGGTCGAGCTTGATGACGTCGACGTTGACGTTCTTGAGCATCGCGAGCGTGGACTGACCGGTGCCAAAATCGTCCATATAGGTCGAGAAGCCGCGGGTGTGCAGGTCGGCCGTCAGTTTGTCCACGGCCTCGGACTCTCCCGTATAAGCCGTCTCGGTGATCTCGATACGCATGAGCTCAGGCGGTAGGTTGTATTGGGCGGCGAGCGCCCCCATATGCTCGGCAACGTCGCAGGCAAGGATATCCACGCGCGACACATTAAGCGAAACCGGAACCACACGAAGCCCTCGATCGATGCGCTCGCGCAGCCACGAGGCGACACCCTGCCAAATGTACTTGTCGAGCGTCACCACAAAGCCGCTTTCCTCGAGTGCGGGGATAAACGTTGCGGGCGAAATGAGAGAGCCGTCCTTGTCAATCCAGCGGGTGAGTGCTTCGGCGCCAATAATCTCACCGGTTTCCATATCGACCTGGGGCTGCAAGTGGTAGGTAATACGACCATCTGAGAGCGCGTACTGGAATTCGGTCAGCGTGCGGTGGAACGCGACTTCGCGCTCGTACTCCGCGGGGCAGAAAATGGCAATGCGCTCCTTAAAGTCGTTTTTTGCGCGCCGATTGGTAAACATGGCCTTCGCCTGCGCATCGATGGTGATCTCCTCATTGGAGTCGATGGGGTAAACGCCCATGGACGGCCAAAAACCTACGCCGTCGTTGTGCTTGGCTACAGCCTCGCGCACGCGCGCATAGACACGGTGAACGAAATCGTGCTCAAAGGGTATGAGCAGACAAAAGTCGTCTTGTCCCCAGTATCCCGCGACACCCATGTCGGCGTTCTCGATATCCTTGAGCACCGTGCCCACATCGGCAAGCATACGGTCGCCTTCGGCCTGTCCATACCATTCGTTAAATAGGCGCATGTGGCCCATGTCGACGGTGGCGATACACCAAGCGCCGTCGCGCCTTGCCTTGATGAAGGCATTGGCACGGCGCATAAACTCGCTGGGGCGGTAGAGGCCTGTGAGCATGTCGAGGTGCTCGGCGACGGCGCCTTTGCGTTCCATCTCGGGTATGGGCAGACTGTCGTTGGGAACAAGTCCGCCGGCCGTGCGAAGGCGACGATCGAGTTCGCCCAAAACAGTCGATGCTTGGGAGTCCAGGCGTTCGTAAAAGGTCGGGACGACAAGACAGACGGGAGCAATGGTGTCGCCTGCGATTTGCACAGGAGCGAAAACGGCCTCTTTAAGGTGGCGGGTCAGTTGCTCGAATGCCTCGTGGTCCAGGTCATTGCTGAGCACGACGAACTGGACGCTACGTGAACGGTAGACCCTGCTCCTGCCGCGGGTGATCGACAGCATGCGGCCTGCGTATTCGGCGAGCATGTTGTCGACAGCCTCGGCTCCGTAGAGCTCGTTGAGCTTTGTCGTGCCACGAACGCGCACCGCTATAAGGCCCGTCTCGCAACGGTCGCAACGACAGGCGTCGATGGCATTGACCAACATGCGCTGGGTTCCGAGGCCTGTCGCGGCGTCGACGGTTTCGGCAAGTGAGTGGTTGACGAGCTCGCCGACATAGAGCGAGGGGACATTTTCGTCGCCGTCGATGCGAAACCCGCGAGCACGGCAGAGGACGTAGTCGCCGACGGCATTGCGCACACGATACTGCATGACGCGACGGTGCTTGGTGCCGTTATAGACCTGGTCGATGTCGTTGATGTAGGCCTCAAGGTCATCGGGATGCACGCGCGTTTTCCAGTAATCGCGACAGTTATCTATGTGCTCCGAGGGAAGGCCAAGATCGCGCAAGGCGCCTTGCGACCAAAGGGTGCGATGTTTGTCCAAGTTCTCGATAAAGAAATAGCGGCCCTCGTTGAGCATCGAAAAGGCGTCGAAAATACGGTCGCTTATTTCGAAGTCGTCGGCGTGGACTTGCGTGATATTGCGTCGATCAAGGTGCATGGCATGACGTAGCTTGTAGTCGTACATGCGATGGTCGGCATCGAGCGTCATGCGATTGGGGGCTTCGCCCAGGGCGGGGTCGGCATACGACACTCCATAGCTAAACGAGCGGGGCATCTCGGAATCGTTGTTTTTGAGTAGGACCGTTCGGCAGTGTTCCAGACGTTCGGCGAGGTCGTCCTCGGTCGCAATCGTAGATAGGATGGCAAACTCGTCGCCGCCTATGCGAAACGCCGCTTCGTCCACTTTCATATACAGCTTGAGATAGAGGCTTACCTGCAAAATATAGCGGTTGCCCTCGTCATGGCCAAAGACGTCGTTGCAGTGCTTGAGATTGTCGATATCGATGTACGCCATGGTAACGGGGGTGTCCTGCTCCCAGAGCTCCTCGAGGGAACGGGCAAAGCCGCCACGGTTGCCAAGCCCGGTAAGCTGGTCGGTAAAGGCGGTCCTGATCAGATCCTCCTGACGCTCGAGAAGGTCACGGACGGTCTTTTCGAGCGTTTCGGTGTAATTGCTGACAGTATCCATGTCGTAAGCGGCTTTCTGAGGTCGGGCGGATTGCGTCGGGCGAGCTCGTTGTGCACACGCGTTGTTGTTCGGCGCTTTGCGTGTATCCAGGCCCCGCCTTGCTGCGTTGTTGGGTTACTTTACCGGCTAATGTTCGCTGTTGATAACTACTGCGTAGTATAAACAACAGCACACAATTATATATGGGTGCACATGCTGTGGGCGGCCATTATTCGACAAACGGCAGCGCGACGATACGATGTCCGATAAAAATGCGACTGAGACGATATATGTTGACGGGTATACTTGTCCCGGTTTTAAACGCAGGAACGGAGATGGTCGCATGGCACAGCCGGATACGACGCGCACGGTGGGGCTCGCGCTCGAGGGAGGCGGCTACCGCGGTATGTATACGGCGGGCGTGCTCGACGTATGGATGGAGCACGGCTTAACTTGCGACCATATGGTGGGTGTCTCGGCGGGCGCGGCGTTTGGCTACAACTTTAAATCGCGCCAGATC